>CAYNDE010000388.1:0-1870 GCA_964395535.1 uncultured Pirellulales bacterium | reverse complement strand
TACCTGGCACTGCCGGGCAAATATCTTGTGATGATGCCGTGGATGACCAAGCAGGGCGTTTCGCACAAGATTGAGGATGAGAAGGAGCGCAACAGACTTCGCGATATATTGGATGAATCGAAGCTGCCGAGGGATATGGGCTTTATTATCAGGACGGCGGCACAGGGGGCATCGAAGCGGGATATTCAAAAGGATTTGAGATACCTTGTAAGGCTGTGGCATTCTATCGACAAAAGGATGCATAAAGACAGTGCGCCGGCAGAGCTTTACCGGGAATCTGATTTGGTAATACGGACGCTGAGGGACGTTTTTACCAGCAAGATAAGCAGGATTATGTGTGACTCGGAGGTGGTGGTTCGCAAAATCAGGGACTTTCTTTCACAGGCGTACCCTCGTATGAGACGACGAGTCGCTTTCTATAAGGGTAAGGTTCCGCTGTTCCATAAGTACAGGATTGAGGATGAGATTGAAAAGGTCCAGTCGCGTACAGTCGGGCTTAAGAGCGGCGGTTCGGTCGTGGTTGAGCAGACCGAGGCTCTGGTTGCGATAGATGTCAACAGCGGTAAATACCGCGGCCATGAAAGCGCCGAGCAGACCGCATACAAAATTAATATGGAAGCAGCGACGGAGATAGCGAGGCAGCTGAGACTTCGCGACCTTGGCGGTTTGATAATATGTGATTTTATCGATATGCGCATCGACAGACACCGCAGAAGTGTTGAGCATGCGTTTCGCCAGGCGGTGAAGGCGGACCGGGCACGTTCGAAGATTTTGAGGATAAGCAGGTTCGGTGTGGTGGAGATGACGCGGCAGCGGATACGGCCATCACTGCAGTCGGCGATGTGCCAGGCGTGCCCGCACTGCGGGGGTAGCGGCTTTATTAAAAGTCATGAGTCGATGGCCATCGAGATAGTGCGGCTTTTGAATCTTTCAGCATCGCGAGAAAAAATAAAACGGGTAGAACTTTTTGTCTCGCCGGAGATAGCGGATTATCTTCAGAATGATAAGAGGACGTCGATTGCCCGGCTGGAACAGATAAGCGGCAAGAGGATGAAGATTCATTCCGTGCCGAATTATACAGGCGAGAAACACGAGCTTGTCTGCTACGACGACAGGGGAACTGTAGTAAAATTATAAACAAATGAATGGTTAGTGATGCGGTTGAGAGAGAAACCATTTTCTCAACAAATGGTAAATGTTCACTATTTCCCATTTCTCTATTTATTATGTGTTTGCACTATTACCCCATTAACTTTTGTTTCTACAAAAACAACTTCTCCATTCAAACCCTTACGTTTATATTCGTAAATATCACCATCATATTCGAATGTGCAAAGTAAAGTGTAGCTTTTATCATTCTTGGAATATTCAAACCTGTTCAACATTTCCGGAGTAGCATTATCGCCTGGAAAATCTATTTCTAAAAGTGAACTATTCTCAGGATAATAACCTTTAATTTGATAAAATGAGTTCAATTTTTCATTTATCTCAGCATTTAACCAACTAATTGCAGAAAGGTATTGTGTTTCATTCGCTCTCTTATTCACCGCTTTGAACGATAATACAAAGACGAAAATAATTAAAATGCATATTAAAATCAGGATTAACGCGTTTTTACCACTAAATTTCATATTCAGCCTTAATATAATACAAGGTTAGTCAATTCATCCATACCCTGGAGGACAATCTGAAAAGGCGATGAAGGAGCCAACGTAATCATAATTTTAATAATATAACTTATTATTATCTGAAACGTCAAGCATACATATCGTCTCATCTATGCAGTGAACGTAAATGGCGAAATATACAATCTCTTGCTATGCAGGGGGCTAACAAACGGAAAAAGGGGATTGGTTTTTTGTTCTTGACG
>CAYNDE010000387.1:0-1871 GCA_964395535.1 uncultured Pirellulales bacterium | reverse complement strand
AAGCGCAGCATCGACCCATTTGATGAGCCGCATATCGAAAGGCTCTTGAGCGAAGTCCGCGCCGGAGAGTTTATCATCATCGGCGCCAGCGCCGAAGGTGCTGTTCAGGCAACCGTCCTCGGACTCCTGCAGCGAGGTAAAAGGGTAAGCGTCGTCACAGATGCCGTCGGCTCGCACAACAAAAAACAAAGTGACCTCGCACTGCGAAAGATGCGGGCAAAGGGAGCAAAACTTATTGAGACAAAAAGATTAGCAGGAACCAGTCATCTGCATCTCGTCGGCGTTTGTAACTGCCCGCGCTGTAACGGCAGATTACGCAAAGAAAACCACAATCTTTACAACAGCTGACCCATCCCCCTCCTTCAAAACACTTTTTAGATGACTTTTGCATAAAAGGAAGCGGTCTATAATTATAATAGCGTTCAAATCTCTTATATATGACCAATTGAATCCAGATGTTTTCGTCCGGCCTTCAATTTACGCAGAAATGAGCTTTTCTTAAACTCTAAAGTCCACTTTTTAAGGATAATCCATCCACCGAATCGAATGATGTGGTTACGCCACGGCCGGTACCACCTTCTCCAGCCCAGCCTGAGATTATGCAAAAAGAACACCAAACCAGGAAAAGACAATACATTCACTGCGATCGTAAAAATGCATCTGAATCGATAGATTTTCCTCATAATTTTCTTGGACGAGTCCTGCATTTCTTCCGGACCAAACGGCTCGTCAGGTTCAAAAACAGGGAAGCTGCCGTCGTAGTATTCCCACCCGATATCTTCAAGTGGATATATCCTGTGCTGCTGTTTTAGTCTGTGCCTTAATTCCGTGCCGGGAAGAGGAACAGGCAGCACAACCTGAACCGTATCGATTCTTGCCTTCCTGATAAAACGCTTAAAACGCCTGACTCGTTCAGCTACTGACATCTTGAAATCCACGTCCGCTGCTTTTGGATAACCGAAGATAAACATACCATGTATGAAGAACCCGAATTTGTGAAATATCCTGGCCAGAGAAAGCATCTCATCAGACCTTATATGCTTGTGCATAACCTCTAACTCTTCCTCAATCGGCGATTCGAATCCGATAGCTACTGTTTTTACGCCGGCCCGATGCATAGCAGAAAGTAACTCGCCGTCCCGGGCCTTGTCCAGCCTTATCTGGACTGTCGTGTTTAGTCTTCTGCCTATTTTTTTCTGATATTGCTCGTACAAGTTGCAAAATCTGATTGTCTCGTCACGCTGCTGTCCGAACAAATCATCGACAATAAAAAAACGTTTCGCATTCCGGTTTTCGACAAGCAGGCTTATGCTCTCAAGCAGCCGCTCTGAACTGGCATATCGCGGCGTGCCCCGGACAGTGCAGAATTCGCAGTCCATCCCGCAGCCGCGGGTCCTTTCGACGGGGTATAACTTTATTCTTGCGTAGCGAACTAATGAAAAATCCGGCAAGGGCAGCTTGTCAAAATCAGTCAAAGCCTCTCTTTTCGGCGTACATACAATCCGCCCGTTCTGAGCATACGCGATTCCCTGAACTTTGTGTATATCTCTCTTTCCTTCTACGGCGCGCAGCAGCTCCTTAATCGTCTCCTCACCTTCGCCGAGAACCACATAATCGATACCCGAAGAAAGGGCCTCTGCCCTGTTCTCTTCGGCAAAATGCTGACCTCCGGCAATAGTTAAAATACCAATCTGCTGGTAATAGCGGGCGATTTCGTAAAGCCGCGGGATGGTGCTCGTCAAGCCGCCGTAAAATCCCACAACGTCTGCAGGCCTAAGCTGCTGCAGCAGCTTATGATTAGCCCCGCACGAATTGCTTCTGGGACCGTATCGCCCAAGGTTGTTCTCATCGATTACTTCGACATCCCATCC
>CAYNDE010000386.1:0-1875 GCA_964395535.1 uncultured Pirellulales bacterium | reverse complement strand
CCGAAATACACACTGTCGGTTCTGTAGTTATCAACGTTGGTTGTGAACCTGGCGGCCCCGTTTACGAATCCGGCTGTGATATCTTCCTCGTCCATAAACTGATGAGTCCAGCCGACAAATAATTCAGGAACAATTTTTGTGCCATATAGTTCGGTAATTGCGGACAGTTTTACGCCCAACCTGCTGCGAAGAGATTCCGACGTCGCTGCGTCCACGTCCAGGCCGGCTGAGCCTGCGCCGGACTCGGTGAAGCTCTCATTGCGATAGCTTATGTACTGAAAAGATGCAGATGGAGTCACGGTCTGTGCAAAAGCAGGTATTGGAAGAAGCACGTTGCATAAATAAACGTGTTTTCATTCATATTTTTAGTAAAACTGCCTCGGAAAAGAATTTTCTTGGCTGTTAAAAGTGAATATGGTAAGATTATTGGTGTCGTAAGGAGGAAATTATTTTTTTAACCATTTAAATGGGAAATCCCGGATCAAAAGTGCAAAAAAGAAACATGCCCCCTTTCTCCCTCAGAAAACTTCTGGCGTGCCGAGAACCGTTGGGCCGCAATTAACCGACACGAATAAAAAATTATTCGCTATATGACTACAAAAGAGAAGATAGCGGACAGAAAGAATGGTGCCCGGGAAGAATCAATATGAATAGGTATATCGCTAACATGGGAGGTAGAATTATACGAAAATATGGTATCATCGTCCTGATTATCATTGCTTTGAGTGGCGTCTTCGCGGACATTTACGGGTGCTCCTCTGTCTGTCTCAACAAGAAGGGGCATCTCATTCTTGGGAACAACATGGACTGGATCTCTGGTGACGGCATGGTCGTCGTCAACAAACGCAATATCGTAAAACGCGGATTCTGGTATGAAAACAAGCCTGACTGGACATGGACCTCCAAATACGGCAGTATAACCTTTAATACTGAAGGGCGCGAATTCCCCATCAGGGGAATGAACGAAGCCGGATTGGTAGTCGTTGAAATGATGCTGTCCGAAACTAAGCATCCATCACCCGGCGGCCTGCCTGTCCTCTGCGGTTCGCAATGGATACAATACCAGTTGGACACCTGCGCAACGGTCGAAGAGGTTATAGCCTCCGATAAGGTGGTCCGTATCGAACCTACTGACTGGGAGGGCATGGCTTCGCACTTTCTCATCTGCGACAGCAACGGAACAGTTGCCGGCATCGAGTGGCTGGAGGGAAAATTGACTGTTTATACCGGCAGCACCCTGCCGATACCTGCAATGGTCAATAGCACCTACGAATCGTGCATTACGAATGGGAACGACCCTTCGGGACGCTTCAAGCCTATTGCCGACTTGTATGCTGCGTACGATACCGCCAAGGACAGTAATGGGGTAAGCTATATTTTTTCTATTCTCCAGGCCGCTGAATTGTTCTCGCCGCCATTTCAGACAAGATGGTCGATGGCCTATGATGTGCACGCCAGGCGGCTCTACTGGAAAACCATGTCGAACAGCCAGTTGCGGTATTTCGATTTCAAAGACTTCGACTTTTCCTGCCAGACCGATGTCGAGGTACTAGACATCAACGGCGCCGGTACCGGCAACGTGCGCGCCGCGTTTGTTCCTTACACTATCGACTTCAATCGCGATTTTGTTACGCGCATTTATTCTCTTTACAACCAGTACAGTGATTTTATCGGTAAGTCTTATTCACAGGATACAATCGACGGAATTATCGCCTTCCCCGAAAGTACTATCTGTAATGTCGGCTCAAAAGAGAAATAGAGATTTAAGTAATATGGGTTAAAACCTGATAGTAATTCCGACGTTCAGCGTTTTTATATCGTTGCCGCCGGAACGCTCGCCTTCATACCGCACAAACGCCGATATGTTCTCTCTCA
>CAYNDE010000385.1:0-1878 GCA_964395535.1 uncultured Pirellulales bacterium | reverse complement strand
CGTTTGACCATAAACTCGGCATAACGCGCGGCTTTATCGGCATCTTTATTCTCAGCCAGCATCTGCAGGGCCTCCTTCACCGTGGAATAATCCTGCTCAAGCAGCGGTTTTTCATGCTCGGCCTTGACTATCTGCTCAAGCGCATAATACTGTCGAAGGTCCTTTGTGGCTGGAACCATCGAAGGTGCAAATAAGCCGCTATCACCGGGCTTTTCCTCGACCTCTTCGGCAGGCTTTGCCTCTTCGGGCGCAGTGCCGAGCGGCTTCGTATATTGCGTGCTTACCCACAGATAAGCAAATGAAGGAGGATAAATTTTGTAGTAATCACTTTGTTCCTCATCCATCAGCCTTACCCTGTCGCCCTTATCGAACGTACCCTGGACCTGGTCCGAATGAAGAGGGTTATTATCAGCTGAGCCTGCCCTGACACGCACATTGTCACCAGTGACTACACCCACCGACGGATTGGTCGCGTCAATTTCTATATACTGCTTCGATATCCAGGAAAAAGCACCTTCCGGCGGAACTACGCGGGACCAGCCGTACTTCTGCTGCACGACTTTTACCATATCAGTTTTATTCAGTTTACCACAAATATAATAGTTGGTGCCGGGACCGGAACGAAGGTAAACGTTGTCGTCTGTAATCTGGGCGATATAAGGAAAAGAAGGCGTCTGCTCGGCAACAGCTTCGTCCGAACCAGCAGCCTGCTCGGCAGAAGCAGCCGGGACCAGGCTCACCAAAAAAATCATCATTAGAAATGAAAATATTGATTTCATTTTACTATCTCCCAAAAAGAGGTTTTGTTCTTAAAAACAAAATACGCAAAATTTAATTAGATAAAGTTAACAGATGATTCAGTTGTTGTCAAATTTTTTTTATCAATCTGAGCCCACATCAGGCGGCAAGGCAGCTCTACAGCTTTTTAAGCTCATCTCTGCACATTTTTAGCTGGCCCGGGTCGGTAAGTTTTTTCTCTGCCTCCTTGAGATAATGCACAGCCGCCTCTGTCTGCTGCAGATAGCGGCTGTATATCAGGCCAAGCATCAGCTCTACCTGCTCGATGTATTCGTAGTTCCCATAATGTCTTATGAATTTTTCGTAGGCCTGTGCTGTGTCCTCGTATCTTGCTTCGGTTGCAAGCTGGTTGGCAACGTCGAGCAGGTACTGACGGGACAATAGCTGGTCGCTGTCGAGCTCATTTAATTGCAGATACAGCTCAGCAGCGGCAGCGAAGTTTCGCTGAGCCATCCGGCTGCTGATTTCGCTTCGGATATTGGTGATTTTGCCCTCTTTTTCCTGCTGGGCTGCTGTTTTTTTTACCTCCTTAACCTTTACTTGTTTTGCAGGCCGCCGGCCTGCAAAAGGATCAAGCCCTCCAGCAACAGAATCCCGATAGCGGCGGCGGCGGTTCCATTGCTTTATCATCGACCACAAGTCAAAACCGGTGACCGAAACAACACCCGTTGCGAGCAAAATCAAACCCGCTGCAATGCCAAAGGCATAACCGGCAAGGTGAGCATCATAGGCTACGTTGGGAGTAAGTCGGGAGATTATGTTGTCGATAAAAATCAATTTGAAGGCAATAAAATAAATAGCTGGTATCTCCAACGTCCCGAAAAAGAAGAACCAGTAAAAAACCGTTATCAAAGTTTGGGGGTAAAACACAAGATATACTCCTATTACCGCTGAGACGGCTCCACTTGCACCAACCAGGGGCATGTTATGAGCTATAGAGGCCGAGCCGTAAAGTTTTCCCAACATAATATGACCTAAAGCGCTGAGAACTGCACCGGCAAAATAAAAAATCAGATATTTTACCGTCCCGAGCTTATCGCTGACGTTATTTCCGAACAGGTATAAGAAAAACATATTAAA
>CAYNDE010000384.1:0-1883 GCA_964395535.1 uncultured Pirellulales bacterium | reverse complement strand
AACGCAAACCATATTTGCGAGCGGCTTTTGCCCAGAGGCCGATGATATCTTTCTTAGGCCCGATATTCACAGAATTCCACGGCTGGTACTTACTGTCGTAATTGTCGAAGTTGTCGTGGTGATTGGCCAGTGCGAAAAAGTATTGAGCACCTGCCCGTTTGTATAGCTGCATCAGCTTGTCCGGGTTCCAGTTCTCAGCCTTCCATTCGTTGATAACATCCTTGAATCCGAACTGCGAAGGGTGCCCGTAATTTTCCCGATGTGACCTGGCCTGCCAGCCGCGTTCGCTGTACATATTCCTTGCATACCAATCTCCTCGTTCAGGCTCGCACTGCGGCCCCCAGTGCGCCCAGATACCAAATTTCGCATCCCTGTACCACTCCGGGCATTTGTACTGCTTCAGCGATTCCCAGGTCGGCTCGAACTTGCCTGTCAGCATCGGCTCGACTTTATCACTTACTGGAGGAGCTTGCGAGGAATACTGACGGCAGCAGCCGGCAAAGAAATTGATGGCAGCCATAATAATTACGAGTGCTATTTTCGAGTAGTGCATCTTCGATGCAAACCGTGTTGAAAAAAGGTCTTTCATTTTGCCTCCTTTTAGAGCGTCTTTTTCAGAACAACTGCGAGCGATAGGAGTCGAACCTACACGTCCCTAAGGACACAAGGACCTAAACCTTGCGCGTCTGCCAGTTCCGCCACGCTCGCAAATCGTATATCGTATTGCGTATTTCGTATATTGTTCTACGTTCACTTTTTCGTTATCTGTCGTCTGCTTTCTGTCTTCTGTCATCTTCTTTCGTGATCTTCTCGATTCGTTCTTCGGCCTTTTTCAGAATATCCCTGCAGTGCTTTATCAGCTCCATTCCCTTTTCGTACTGCTCAAGGCTCTGCTGCAGCGGTATCTCACCCAGCTCGATTTTGCCAACGATATCCGTGAGCTGCTTTATCGCCTGCTCGAATGTCAACTCGCCTCGATTCGGCGAAGCGGGTTTGCTTATATCTTTATTCTGTTTATTATTAGCCATAAATCGTATTTCCTTTTTATTTTTTTGTTACTTTACTTTCAATCAGACTTTCCTTTGCGAGCTCGGTAATCATTATATCGCTGACATTGGTGAAAAACAAAGCCGATATGGTGAAAAACAAAGCCAATTTTGGGCTAAAATTGGGTTCGTTTTGGGTTCGTTTGGGTTCGTTTTTTTGGCGGTTTTCGTGCGGTTCGAAGGGCTGAAAAGTTGCATATCCACTTATATTACAAATACTTAGCGATGAGCCACGGGCAGGATGCCCGTGGTACGAATTGGGTTCGTTTTGCAAAAAAATGTTATTTTTGCGCGCTGGGTTTAGAAAGTTAATTGGTGAATTGGTCCTTCGACGTTGCTCAGGACAGGTGAATTTGTTAATTAGTTTATCGATTTTCGATGCCGGATAGTTGATTCTCGTAGTGTTGGACATTTGTTAGTCCTTGTTACATAAGAATTTACAATTGATTTTACTTGAACTGCTGTTCTGAACCGTGCGGTTCTTCCGCCTACGTCAAGACTTCGGCGAGACAAGCCGCTTGAGGAACCCGCCTACGCTTCTCTCGAAGCTACGGTCGGGCATGCTTTCCTCCCTACGTGTGTTTTCTAACACACAAAGGTATTATACAAGTTAAGGCCGTTTTATCAATAAAAATTTTAGATTTTTTTGCCACCGAGAACGCAAAGTTCACAGAGATTTCTGACCCTGATTTACACCGATTAACACTGTTTTTTAGACAAGATAACAGGATTGATAGGATATTTTGCTGACTTGGGTGTACTCAGGATTTTTTGCTTTGAAATATAATACTCCCCAAAATTAGGACCAGCATATAAGGTGTAAGTTGTGGTATAATT
>CAYNDE010000383.1:0-1888 GCA_964395535.1 uncultured Pirellulales bacterium | reverse complement strand
CCAGACATCCGTTTTTTCCGTCGTACCCAGCCAGTCGCCATCGAGAAAAACAACATTTTCAATTCTATCCAGCACCCTGTATATCCTGCCGTTAATGCTATCCACAATCGTACAGCCGGGATTTATAAAGTTACTTTGTGGACTGCCCTGCATTACATCAATCTGATTTGGATACTCGCCCGCTTGTACATTCACATGCAGCGGCACAGGCCAGAGGCCTTCATCGCCACTAAGGTTTCCAGTTGCATCAGCTTCATAATACATCGTTCCTGCTGTTGCCCTTCTGCTTACAAAAACAGTAACCTGAACGTTCCTGCCAGACGTTCTTCTCCAAAGAGCCGACCAGGAATACATTCTTCGGCTGACATCGAGTGCGTCGTCCGAAGGATAAGAGCATTCAACGTTGTCGTTAAAAGCAGACGAAAATGGTGACGGAACCGGCGGGAAAGTTTCCAATATATTACCCAATATAACTGGATCAAAATTCGGGTCGGAAGAGTAAATCTTTATCTTTGCAAAGGCTTCATCGGCAACCGACGAGGCGATGGTACGCTCGGTTGCTATCGTGGTAAAATGGATACCTGCGGGAAAGACAGCAGCTATAAGAAGCATTCCGATGGAGAGTATGCCCAGCGACATCAGTATTTCCGCAAGCGAAAAGCCTTTTTTGTTCTTTTTGTTTTTCATAAATCACTGTCCCTGTGAAATTATTGTCCCGGTATATGGATTGATATGAAACGGCGTCAATCCGCCCAGATAGCCTGTAACAGGCCGGCCGTCAATGTACGCACGCCTGAATTCTCTGTTGTCATAGATTAAAAACTCTCTCCTGCTCGGCTCAATCATAAAACCATCATTGGGATAATCATCCTGATAAAACATTGCAATTTTAGTCTCTTCAACATTTACTCTTGTGTTAAATATATCATCAAAACTGCTGTCATTTGTTTGACCATTTCTATTTCTTATTTGAACATTGTGTACTATTAGTTTGCCGCTTGGTGAAAAAACCATTGAAAATGTCGTTGCATCATTCAAAAGGTTGGCATTCGTAAGGTCATTACCTATTTCACCATAACCATTATTAACAGAACCATAATATAAATCCATCACGCCGAAGTTTTCCGGCATCTTGATTGGTTTCATTCCTTCTACGGCTCTGAAACCGTTAGCCAAATCCGTTCTGTCATAGTCATAGACGATGAAAATCATATACTGGTCGGCGTAAATGGGGCTTATTAACGGGTCGTAAATTTTCTGGAACCTGATTCCGACATACGTATGCTCGCTGGTTGCCATAGCGCGTGCGCTTGAAAGGGCTGCACTTATCATCGCCTCGGCACTTCCCTGTGAGGCCATTGAATCAAAGAAGGTATCTATCACCGGCATCGAGATTACCGAGACAAACACAACAATCACGATAACCGTCAATACCTCAGGAAGAGTAACACCTGATTGTTTTGCCCTTACTTTCATACTTTCTTTTTTTTGACATTTCTATTTTTTATTCGTTATATCATCAGCCGAGCCAAAATTTTTGTCGGGGCCGGCAGATGTAATCACAGGAAAAGTATTAGTACCGGCTACATACCGATAATCCAGCGGTATCCCCCACGCATCCAATACCAACAGGCAACCCTGCTGTTCGTGGCTTGCTCCCCAGCGGTCCGTAAAGGAAATATCTTCATTAACTAATAGAGTTTGCGAGTCCGCGAGCCTGCCAAGTATCTTTTTCGAATCCGGCACAAGGTTGAGCTGTGCATAAAGGGACGCATTGTGCAGGATGTAAGGAAAATCAAATTCACCACTTACCAAATTGGGCTCGGGGAATTCATTTGTATAATCGTAATATTCCTGCAGGGCTGTATCGAGCAAACCGATAGTCGCT
>CAYNDE010000382.1:0-1906 GCA_964395535.1 uncultured Pirellulales bacterium | reverse complement strand
CCAAGAGAAGTGACATTGTGAACATCGCTGCGGTCTCAGCCAACAACGATTTTGAGATTGGAAAAATTATGGCTGACGCTTTTCAAAAGGTCGGCAAAGACGGGGTGATAACAGTGGAGGAAGGTAAAGGGCTGAAAACCGAGGTCGAATTCGTGGAAGGTATGCAGTTCGACAGAGGCTATCTGTCGCCGCACTTCGTCACCGACCCCGAGAATATGGTATGCGAGCTTGAAAAGCCGTATATTCTCATTTATGAGGATAAAATCAGCAGTGTGGCAAAGCTTATTCCCCTGCTGGAAAAGGTTGCAAAAAGCAAAAGGCCGCTTCTGATTATCGCCGAAGACGTCGAGAGCGAGGCGCTTGCGACGCTGGTCATAAATAAGTTAAAAGGAGTTCTGCAGGTTGCTGCGGTGAAAGCACCCGGTTACGGCGACAGGCGAAAAGCAATGCTCGGTGACATTGCAATAATGACCGCCGCCGAAGCGATATTCAAGGACCTCGGAATAGATATGGAAAATATCAGTATCGCTCAGTTAGGACAGGCCAAGAAGGTTACGATTGATAACGATAATACAATCATCATCGAAGGGGCAGGGGGGAGCAATGCGATTCAGGGCAGAATCAAACAAATCCAGAGTGAAATAGAAACAACCACAAGCGACTATGACAAAGAGAAACTTCAGGAAAGATTAGCGAAGCTTTCCGGCGGCGTCGCGCAGATTAACGTTGGTGCGGCAAGCGAGGCTGAAATGAAGGAAATCAAGGCCCGAATCGAAGACGCACTGCACGCCACAAGGGCGGCTATCGAAGAGGGTACTGTCCCCGGCGGCGGTGTTGCACTGATTCGCTGCATCGACGCGGTCAAAAAACTCAAGCTCGAAGGCGACGAGAAGGTCGGGGCCGATATAGTCGCCAAGGCCTTGACGACACCGTGCTATTACATCGCTGAAAACGCCGGAGCAACACCCAACATAGTGGTTAATAAGGTAGCCGAAGGCAAAGACAGTTTCGGCTATAATGCAAACACAGACAATTATGAAGACCTGCTCGAAGCAGGTGTGATTGACCCTGTTAAAGTAACACGAATAGCACTGCAGAATGCGGTTAGTATAGCGGGCCTTCTGCTTACAACCGGCTGCCTTGTTACAGAAAAACCAAAGGAAAAAGAAGATATGCCAGCCGGTATGCCGCCCGGAGGCGGTTACGGCGGCGGGATGGGTGGAATGGGAGGTATGGGCGGCGGTATGGATATGATGTAAATGCAACCACGGATTAAAAGGTAATTTAAATGAAACCACGGATTTCACGGATTAGCACGGATTAAAAAATATATAAGGAGAAGTTAATATGAAGCTAAAACCTTTGGATGACGGTGTTGTTATAAAGCCGACTGAAGCGCAGGAGAAAACGGCTGGCGGTATTTTCCTGCCGGACACGGCAAAGGAAAAACCGCAGACTGGGAAGGTCATTGCCACCGGGCCTGGCAGGATGCTCGACAACGGCAAGCGAAGCCCAATGCACATCAAGAAAAACGACGAGGTGATTTACCCGAAGTATCTCGGCAGCGACGTTGAGATAGACGGGGTAAAATATGTAATCCTGAAAGAGCGTGACATTCTCGGGATAGTCGAGAAATAAACAGAAGTGAAAAATAATTTCGATTGAAATTTTAAGGATTTGAAGAGGTAACAGAAATGGCAAAGCAATTAATGTTTGATAACGAGGCACGTGCACAGCTTAAAGACGGCCTAAGCCAATTGGCGGCTGCGGTCAAGGTTACACTCGGCCCAACGGGTAAAAACGTAATACTGCAAAAAAGCTGGGGCTCACCAAAAGTTACAAAGGACGGTGTTACCGTAAGCAAGGAAATAGAGCTGCCGGAACCTTTCAAAAATATGGGTGCAAA
>CAYNDE010000381.1:0-1915 GCA_964395535.1 uncultured Pirellulales bacterium | reverse complement strand
CTTGTGACTTGTGCTCTTATTTATCAGTGTCAACCTTTGGTGGGACCTCGCCTTTGGATAGGATAATCAGCGTTAATCAGTTTAATCAGCGATAAAATGATTTGTGTATTTTCGTGTTCATTCGTGGCTAAATTATTTTTCTCTGTGCACTCTGTGCTCTCTGTGGCTAAAATATCTATGTGCACTCTGTGGCCAAAAAAATTGTTATCGCTACGACGAATCCGGGAAAATTTGCCGAGCTCAAATCTATGCTCGATTTGAATATCGAGTGGCTGAGCCTGTCGGATTTTCCTGATATTCGCGAGATTCCTGAAGAAGGCCGAACCTTTGCTGAAAACGCACACAAAAAAGCGCTTGGTTACGCAAAACAGACGAAGCTTTGGACAATAGCTGACGATTCCGGCCTTGTTGTTGATGCTCTCGGTGGCCAGCCCGGTGTTAAAAGCGCACGCTTCAGCAATGAACAGAGCCGCGACAGTAATGGAGCGGGCAGGAACAGAATACTTCTTGACCATAAGAATATGGCAAAAGTCCTGCATTTGCTTGAGGGCATTCCAAAAGAAAAAAGGACAGCTCGTTTCGTTTGCACCCTGTCTCTGGCAAGCCCGGAAAAGGTTTTGATAGAGACGGAAGGTGTTCTTGAAGGTTTTATCGCTCAACAGGAAAAGGGTGAAAACGGATTCGGCTATGACCCGATTTTTTTCGTGCCGCAATTAAATAAAACCGTCGCACAATTGACGGCTGAGCAAAAAAACGCCATTTCACATCGCGGCAACGCCATTCGAAAATTCAAATCCTTATTAGATAAGCTCTTAGACGAGTTAAAACAGGGCTGAAATTGTTTTTTCTTGACAATTGTGCTGTTCAATCTTATTTGTCCTTAACTAAATTATATTCGGGAAATAGCCGAATAGAAGTAACACGGCCGACTCGACTGAGTCCTTTGACAGTGAGCTCAGGAATGTCGAACTGCTCGCCGAAGTCATCTTGGCCGTGTTAAAACGTATTAGAAAGTATTATTTATGTCTAAATCCGGTACCGGAAAAAAATCGCTGGTAATAGTCGAGTCACCCGCCAAGGCCAAGACTATCAATAAATATCTCGGCTCCGGATACGAAGTCAAGGCCTCGATGGGACACGTACGCGACTTGCCTTCCAAGGGTTTGAACGTGGATATTGAAAATGATTTCGCGCCCACCTATGCGGTAATGCCGGGCAAGAAGCGAACAGTAACAAGCCTGAAAGCTGCAGCAAAAAACTGCGATGCGCTTTACCTCGCTACTGATTTAGACCGCGAGGGCGAAGCCATAGCGTGGCATTTAACAAAGCTGCTGGGTTTTTCCGAAGAGAAAACTTACCGCGTGATATTTAATGCCATAACCGAATCCGCTATAAAGCACGCTTTTGCTGAGCCGGCCAAGCTTGATATGGACAAGGTTCTGGCCCAGCAGGCAAGGCGAATCCTCGACAGAATAGTCGGCTATCAGATTTCACCGCTGCTCTGGAAAAAAGTGGCCTCGGGTCTTTCTGCCGGCAGAGTGCAGTCGGTTGCGACCAAAATGATTGTGGAAAGGGAAAGGCAGATTCGGGCGTTCGAGCCGGTAGAGTACTGGCTGATACCCGCAGTCTTTACGACCGATTTGCAGGCTGACTATACGAAACAGTGGCTTGATTTTATCAATACAAAACGGGCGAATGATAAAGGGCCGACTCTTGATGAGCAAAATAACTGGCTTACCGAGCATAACGCTTTCAAAGCTGAGCTTTATAAAATAAACGATAAAAAATTTCACACGCCCGACAAGAAGGCGGCTGAGCAGACTCTAAATGCGCTCAAAGAAGCTGAATTCAAGATTGCCGATGTTCAGAAAAAGCAACTGACCTCTCGGCCGTCACCGCCTTTTATAACATCGAC
>CAYNDE010000380.1:0-1923 GCA_964395535.1 uncultured Pirellulales bacterium | reverse complement strand
ATAAGGACTCTGCACGCTGGATAGCGAGCTTTTCTGAAAATATCATAGCCTTTCGCAGTGATGAGTCCGCCTTCTTCGAGGCGACAGCCGGCGTTGAGATATTCTCAATAGCCTGTATGAATAACTCCTGCGCATCCCTTAAAATATGGGTTAGCCCTTTTACCTCATCAAAATAGGCCCAGTCTTCACACTTTGTAACAATCTGCATAAGTCTGGCCCGGGCTATCTCTACATTTAAAATATACGGCCTATCACGCTCAGGAAGACAAGTCGTCTGCAAAATCAGCGTACCGAAACCATCCACCAGCCATAGTAATGACAAGCCGGACGTCGACTGGTGGGGCTTTTTGCATTCGACTATACCGTTTTTGAATTCAATCTTAACACGGCGGATTGCTATGCCGTCACTGCCAAAGACGTAAGCACCACTTAAATTAAAATCTTTGGCCAATTTGCCGTCTTTGAATACCTGAAACTTCATCTGTTGCCCCAAATTACAATTAATACAAAATCCTTAAGAAAACTATGCCTATTTTTATTACTTACCTTCTGTTCTACATGGGAACGGTATTATAGCAATTATAGCTGCAAACTCAACTAAACTTTCCATCTTTTTATGCAAAGACCATCACCACCTGAAAAGGTTTGAAAATTGACGGTGAATGAAAAAACGGTCAAGAAGAAGAACACTAAATGTGAGACTATTTGATTTCCGTCAGTTTTGATTATTCACACCTGAGCCGGAATGCTGTCTCATTTGAAGCTCATACAAAAGGCTGTTTTTCTCAACAAGTCTCGCTATCAGATTAACCTGACTTATCAAAATCTCGAGCAAATCAATATTAATCAAGGTTGATTCAGGGCTGTATTGCGGTAACGCTATCAGAACATAACCGCAGTTGTTCTGCTTTGTGGCAAGCTGGGCACCGATTATACTCACCTCACCGAACTGCGTTATGACCGGTTCTGCTCCATCATCCACCTTGTCGCACAGCTCTGTCAGAAACGACTCACTGAGCTTTAATTCGGAAAACCTTTCGGAATCGCTTGGCCAGCAGTTGCCATCCCTGTCAAGGATTACCATAATAGGGCCTCTATCGGGCAGAATCTCAAATAACTGGCGAGCTATTTGTTCGCTTAATACACCTGCCGGCGAAAATGTCGAATCATACATATCCATTTTTCCAATTCCCCCCAAGTTTTATACTGTCCTTATATACGTATAATCTAATTTCGGCACAATTGCAGTTGCACTTTCTATGCTTGTGTATTTGTACAGATTCTGTCTGCGTGAACGATATAAAAGACCATCAGTTTGATATATGCCTTTGTTTATGGGACGCTTAAGCGTGATGGATGAATTAGGCCTGGAATAATATCATAGCATTGATTTCAGCTTGGCCATCGAAAACATTCTTCCCGGGCATTCCGTGACCCTTGCTCCCGGTGTGTCCTTATGGCCGAAAATGCGGTTCTTATTAATACCGTAACGTTTCTGAAGAAATCTGACAAGTTTTGCAAGAGAGTTCATCTGACGTTCGGAGGGCTCTCTTTCATTGAAATTACCAACGAGACAAATCCCTACGGCCTCTTCGTTGGCCCAGTTATTCAGTGTACCGCCGCAGTGGGCCCCTGTTTTCTGCTCGCGCCATCTGTATGTTACCTCAACTTTTCCATCCGGGCTGTCAGTGCCGTTGCCAATAACAAAATCATAACCAACACCGTTCCAGTTATTATTTTCCTTATGCCATTTATCAAATATGGCCGCATTACCGTAGCTCGTAGCTGAATGATGAATCACTATCGCCGTCCAGCGTTTTTCAAGATACGAAGGCGGTATCCACTCCGCGGGTATGCTGCTGGTTTCCTTTATTACCACCTTCCTTGTTACTGCCGGCTGAGTAATACTGCTTTTCCAGCCGG
>CAYNDE010000379.1:0-1939 GCA_964395535.1 uncultured Pirellulales bacterium | reverse complement strand
TGCTGGCCCGGGTTAGGCAAATCCGGGACTGGCTTTGACTTGCCCGCCAAAAGAAATGAGCTTTCCGCACTCGAAAAGAAAATGTCCAAACCCGGCTTCTGGGACGACGCAGAAGCCGCACAATCGACCGTCGCAAAGCTTAGCGCTCTGAAAGCGATTGTTACTCCTGCCGAGCAGATTTATAAAAACGTAACAGACCTTGCCGAGCTGTTCCAGTTAGCAGAATCCGAATCCGACGAGCAGACCCTCGCCCAGCTCCAGACCGAGCTTGCCGGCCTTGAAAAACAGTGCGAAAAAATCGAGCTTACAGGCCTGCTCTCCGGGCCGAACGATACCAGGAACTGCTTTTTCAGCATCCACGCCGGCGCGGGCGGCACCGAAAGCTGCGACTGGGTAAATATGCTGCTCAGAATGTACACAAGATACTTCGACGAAAACAAATTCAAATACGAACAGCTCGATATCACACCGGGCGAGGAGGCCGGCATCCGCTCCATCACCATCAGGGTCGCAGGCCCGTTCGCTTACGGCCGGCTCTCCTGCGAGACGGGCGTGCATCGGCTGGTACGTATCAGCCCGTTCGATTCCAACAAGAGACGGCATACCAGCTTCGCCGCCGTTGACTGCCTCCCCGAATTCGATGAGGACGTAAATATCGAAATCAAAGATGACGATTTGAAAATCGATTTTTTCCGTGCCGGCGGTGCTGGCGGCCAGCACGTAAACAAGGTAAGCTCCGCCGTCCGCATCACGCATATCCCCACTGGCATCGTCGTGCAGTGCCAGAACGAGCGGAGCCAGCACAAGAACCGCGCACAGGCTATGAAGGTTTTGAAAGCCCGTCTTTTTATGCGCGAGCAGCAGAAGCGCGACGCCGAGATTGCAAAGCTTTACAGCGACAAAGGCGAGATTGCCTGGGGCAGCCAGATTCGCAGTTATGTGCTTCAGCCGTACCAGATGGTAAAGGACCATCGCACCGATTTCCAGACCGGCAACGTACAGGCCGTCCTCGACGGCGAAATCGATTCCTTCATCGAAACATACCTCCGCCACAGAGCAAAACAAAAATCCAAAAAGTAGTAAGTCGGCTCACTGTTTTTCGTATCTCGCTTTAAAATATTTACCCCCTGATTTTCGAAGTGATTTTCTTTTTTCTTTAAGCGATTTCTTGACAGAAAATTGAAGTTTTTAGATAATCTTATCTTCTTATGATTTTGATATGGACCCTGTGGATAAACCACAGGGCTTTCGGAGAGTAAAAAATGAAAAAGGTGTTGGGGTATATGTTGACCTGGACAACTTATGGTAGCTGGTTGCAGGGAGATAAACGCAAATACGTCAAAAATGGCCGAATGCTTGACTCTAATCCTTTACTGGAAAGTAAAAATAAAAAAAATATGAAGTACCCAAAAGTATTGTTGACAGCCGTACAAAGAAAAATTATCGAAAAGGCTATAATTGACGAATCTGTTAAGTTAAATCAAAGGATTTACGTAATTGCAATCAGGAAAAGTCATGTCCATTTAGTAATGGACTGTAATTTTATTTCGGCTGCTGTTGCGGTAAGCCATTATAAAAATGCGGCAAGGCTGGCTGTAAAGCGTAATGGTTTTGTTGGCAGATTATGGACAAAGGGATTTAGTGTTCGTTATTGTTTCGATAAGAACCAGTTAAGCAACGTAATCCAATATGTACTCCGTCATAACCGAAAGCCCGCCGGTTTATCCGGTGGGTCAGAATCAAAATCCGTAATCCCACCGGTTTATCCGGCGGGTCGAAGTCGTAATCCATAAGCCCACCGGTTTATCCGGTGGGTCAAAACCACAATCCGAAAGCCCACCGGTTTATCCGGTGGGTCAAAATCACGATCCGTAAGCCCGCCGGTTCATCCGGCGGGTCGAAGTCGTAATCCGAAAGCCCACCGGTTCATCCGGTGGGT
>CAYNDE010000378.1:0-1944 GCA_964395535.1 uncultured Pirellulales bacterium | reverse complement strand
CGAATCATACTCGGCCCGCCGATATCGATATTCTCTATCGCATCCTCGAAGCTGCAGTCCTTTTTCGCTACCGTCTCCTCGAACGGATATAGGTTCACGCAAACAAGGTCAATCGGCTCTATCCCCTTTTCCTTCATCGCTTCGATATGTTCAGCCTTGTCACGCAGCCCCAAAAGCGCTCCGTGTATCTTCGGGTGCAGCGTCTTGACTCTGCCGTCCATCATCTCGCCGAACCCTGTTACCTTTTCTACGTCCACAACCTCAAGGCCGCCTTCTCTCAATATCTTTGCTGTCCCGCCGGTGCTTATAATTTTGACCCCCATCCCGCTGAGCTTTTTTGCAAATTCAACCACCCCGCTCTTGTCTGAAACACTTATTAAAGCTGTCCTTATCTTAACGTCCATCAAAATCGCTCCGTCAAAAAATTGTTTCTCCCCCACTATTACCCTCACCCTCAATTTTCAGTTGTTCACTCCTCAGCCGGCTGAAGACAAGCTATCCGTCCCCTCGCATCCGCAATATACATCTTCGAATCGTTCACATTCGCTGCATACCTGATTACTCCAACAAGGTTCACCGAGTACAGCAGCTCTTCTTCGGTGTTATCCATCACAATAAGTTTACCTCCTCTCGAAATCACATACGCTTTACCCCTCGATTCCGCGAGTAGCCCGACACCGTCCTCAACCTGCCATTTGAACTCTCCCGTTATCTTATCTATCGCTGCCAGTCCTCTTTCTTCGACATATTGATACACCATTCTTGTTGTTACTACAGGCCCTTGTTTAAGAACGGCACCCGCCTTATACTTCCACTCAAGTTCACCGCTGAATAAATCGACGGTGTAAACGTTTGTGTCCTTGCTTGCGAATATCAATCGCACCCCGTCACTTACCATAGGCCCGACAATCGCATCATCTGCCTTAAACTGCTTCCACAATTGTCTCGGCCGTTCAGGTGTTATACAAAGAACATCCCCCACCACGGTCGAGAAAACTACGTATTGTTCGTCTGCAAGGATATATGTAATCGGAGTATCACTCATTGCCGCCGCCTCGAAAACCTGAACCATATTTTGCGCGTTGTACGTATGAACCCGCCTGTCCGAGCCGCCTATATAAAAGTAATTACTGTTCCTCGCCGCAGGACATACAACTCCGAACTCGAAACTTCTTTCTCTCCTGTCCTCGCCGAAACCCAGATCCAGCTCCATAAGCTTATTACCGACAATCGAATAAATCTCATCCTCAAAATGGCTAAGACCAAGCACCGGAAGACCGTGCTCGCCTAAGCTTCTGCTGAAAGCAACCTTACCCGTATCTCTGTTCATCGCCGAAAGGTAATTAAGGCTCGAAAGACCGTACACCCTGTCGTCGATAATATACAATTGCTTCAATTCTTCACCGACCTTCAGCGGCATCTCTCTCTGCCAGACCATCTCAAGACCCGCCTCGCGGAGAAGCTCCTTCGAGACCAAAGGCTCAAGTACTAACTGCTGCAGTTCAATCCGCTCCTCTTTACTACCGTCACAGCCGAAAATACCCAATATAATTATTACCAGCAGCAAAAACAATCCGCTTCGTTTCATCGTCCTTTATCCTCTGAAAATCTTTATATTAAATTTATATCCTTTCATCACCGTATCAATCCATCCCTACGTAATCTGCCAAATCGACATCCTGCTCTTTTTCGAACAGCCGCATCTGCTCTATCCGCTCGATATCGTCCTGTATCCTGTTCGCCAACTTGAATATATAGGGTTTGCCGTTCAGCCGGTTCTCCAAATCCTCCAGCATAGGCTCCCAGCTGCCCCCGTAAAGCTGCCTTTTAAGGATAATAAGCATTCGCTGCTCTTCGCTTAAGCTGTTCACGTAGTCGCTGACTACTTTCCTGACAGCCGTTTTACCGCCCTTTTCGCCTTTTTCTCCTCTGCCTGCCATTTAT
>CAYNDE010000377.1:0-1951 GCA_964395535.1 uncultured Pirellulales bacterium | reverse complement strand
CCGCCGGATGGGGTGATGGTCGATGCGACCATAGGACAAGGAGGTCATAGTTATCTGTTCGGCCAATTTTTGAGGAAAAATGCGGTTCTAATAGGCTTTGATGTTGATAAAGAGGCGCTGAAAGTTGCGGAATCGAGATTAAGGAGATTAAGCTGTAAGGTAATTCTTGTTCGTTCGAACTTCTCGCAGACAGCCGAGAAACTCGGCGAGCTGGGTATTGAAAAGGCGGATTTCATCTTAGCAGATTTGGGTGTCAGCAGCGTACAGCTGGCGGATGAGCGGATGGGTTTGAGCTTCTCTGCGGATATGCAGCTTGATATGAGAATTGACAAAAGAATAAAGAGCAGCGCTGCCGATATAGTAAATAATGCGAGAGAAGATGAGCTTGCTGATTTGATTTACAAGTTCGGTGAAGAAAGGGCATCGAGAAGGATAGCGAGATTTATCGTCGAGCATCGAAAGAAAGAGCCGATAACAACAACAGCTCAGCTTGCAGATATTGTCAGCAGGGCACTGAGCAGAGGCAGAAAGATAAAGAGAAGGATTCATCCTGCGACACGGACGTTTCAGGCGTTGAGAATTGCGGTGAATGACGAGCTTGGGAGCCTGGCGAAGCTGCTCGATTCCGGGCCGGCAGTGCTCAAGAAAAATGGAAAGATTGCGGTTATCAGCTATCACAGCCTTGAAGACAGACTTGTGAAAAGAAGTTTCAAGAAAAATGAAGAGGAAGGCATCTACAAAGTTTTAACAAAAAAACCGATAGTTCCGACAAGGACTGAAATTGCCGAGAACAGGCGTTCGCGAAGTGCTAAATTGCGAATTGCACAAAAACTTTAGTAGTGTTTAGTTTTTAGTGTTTAGTTTTTAATTATTAATATTAAAAGAAGAAAAAGGAGTTTCGATTATGACGTCGGATGCGAAAATCGGGTTGTTGCTGGGTCTGGTATTCATATTTATTATAGCTATTCTGGTCAACGGCATTCCCAAGTTCGGCAGAAGTGAGCCGACGAATGAGCTTACAACGGATAATAATATAATCCGTATGCGCAGTGAAACGCCGGCGATAGCAGCGAGGGAGCGGAAAATAAACAGAGAGGTAATCGAACCGCCTGTGCGATACAGCAGGCCGCTGAACCTGAACATAGAGCGCCAGGTTCAGCCGATGGAAGAGGTCTTCGAGCCAGCCGGTTCTGAGACGGGTACAAAAGAGCAGAGTTCTATCGCTGCCGGGCAAATTGCGGATATTCGGACAGCGCAGCCGAGTCCTACAGCAGAGAAACAAACAGCCAGGGTAGAAAGAATTGAACCGCCAAAAGCAAGAATCGAGCGGATTGAACCGCCTAAGGCGAAGACGTACGTTGTTGTGGAAGGCGATTTTCTGGCAACTATAGCCCAGAAGTTTTACGGGCCTGTCGAAGGCAACAGACAGGTAAACGTTGACAAGATATTTGCGGCGAATAAAAGCGTTCTTGAAAGCCCGGATTCGATTTACCCGGGCCAGAAGCTTGTGATACCGCCGCTTTCAGTTTCTGTAGAGAATACCGTTTCCAAGACTTTAAACAGCCCGTTGCTGGAGGAGGTGGATACAATAGGGCGCAGGCACCCGGCGAATGTATCGGAGAGTAAAGAAAAGGTGAGCTTATATACTGTCGTTGAGGATGACAGTTTGTGGAAGATAGCGGCGGATAAGCTGGGCGACGGCAGCAGGTATATGGAGATATACGAACTTAATAAGAATATTATGCCTAATGAGCATACTGTTTTTGTGGGGATGCGTCTGAGACTGCCATCGAGGTGACATAAAGAGTAAAAGGGAGTACTTTAACAACAGAGGTGTTTTTCATAACGGAGCGGATGTCAAAAGGGTATTTTGTTTTTGTAATATTTTGTGTGACATCGATTCTGCTTTTTGCGGTTTATCTGCGAAGTGAGCGGAATCGAATTTTTTATA
>CAYNDE010000376.1:0-1955 GCA_964395535.1 uncultured Pirellulales bacterium | reverse complement strand
AACCACCCGCAATGTTGCAGGGCAGGCAAAGGCTCGAAAGAGGAATAATTTACTACAACTATCTGATTTATTTTTTCGGTGAAGGGATTAAGGAAACACAGCATTTTAGAGTTGTGAAAGAAGCCGGGCATTCAGGAAGGGCTTTAATGCTCTCGCAGCAAGCGGTGAGATTTACGTTTGCTTCAGATTTCGAAAGAAGTATTCTCCAGAAATGAAAAGTTTTAGAAAGAAAATATAGCGGAGTCCCAAATTTTTACAAAAAGGCACTAATTATTTAATCGCTGATTTCGCTGATTATTATTGTCTCTTTATAACCACTGATACACGAAGCCGGAGGACAGATGACGGGGATAGTCGTAAGATGCACGATTCTCGATGCTTGATTCTGGATGCTCGTTAGAAGAAAAGGAGGAAATAAAATACAAAAACAGTTGCCGGTTTGTAAGGAAAGGATATAATTTGAAAACGAATTAGATAGAAAAAGAGCTGAAGGTTTCGGCAAACTGAATAGGACAGACCGATTTATATTATTATATTGGAATAAACAGAATGAAGCTTTTTAAAAATTTTATGAGATGGACAGAGCCGAGATCAGTACGGGATGCATATTACGCTTATCCATTGGTTCCTGTCTGGAGCCATTTTGTATTTGCGGGATTGATTTTGATATTTATCCTGATAGCTTTTTTAGTCAGACAGGAGGATCCGCTGACTGAAAGAATAATGATGGTCGGTTTGGGTGTTTTTTTTGGTGCACTGTGTGGTTACGGGATTCCACTGATTGACCGTTTGGGCGGTGCTAATATTACAGTGGGGGCGGCAGGGATTGAGCGGATGGATTCGGCAATAGGAAATAGCCTGCCTATTTTGATGTTTTTGAAGTTTCGCTATCATCACTGGGAGTGGAAGGACATCGCTTTTTTGAATCTGAATGTTGAAACGTTTGGAGGCAAAGAAATTAATTTTCTTGAGATAATGGGACATGACAATGCGAGATTAGGTGTAATCGGACTTCCTGTGAAGAAGTTTAAGTTTGAGAAGCTCTTGAATGTTGTGCAGGAGTACGGTTGTCATATAGAGGATTTGGAAAAGGAGGTTTACTACTAAAAACATGAGATGTTTATTGTCTTGTGACAGGTGACGAAAAAACACCATTGAAAAAGTGGGGCTAATCGGATATGAGCAATCCCCGATTTAAGAATCGGGGATTATGCATTTTAAAGATGAGGTTGGTTAAAGTGTTAAAATATTGGTACAATTATGCAAAGATGAAAGAATATTTGGCGTAAGTGTTTGTCAGTTTTGAAAAGAGGGATAAAAGTTATGAAGTTAAAAGCAATCTTTGTGTCAATTATATTAACTCTTATTGTAATTGCGGGTGTTGGGTTTGGGCAGGGCAGGCGGGGATTGCCGGAAGGTGTCGTTGTGCATCGTGATGTAGCTTATGTAAGCGGGGGGCACGAAAGGCAGAAGCTGGATTTGTATCTGCCTAAAGCAGAAAAGAAGCTGCCATTGATAATTTATGTTCACGGCGGGGCGTGGCTTGCCGGCAGTAAGGAGTTTAATGCTCCTTTAGGCTATCTTGCTGAGGATTATGCGGTGGCGAGTATAAATTACCGGCTGAGCCAGCATGCTCAGTTTCCCGCACAGATAGAAGACTGCAAGACGGCGGTGCGTTGGTTTCGCGCGAACGCCGACAAGTACGATATAGACCCGAACAATTTCGGGGCGTGGGGAGAATCAGCGGGCGGTCACTTGGTTGCAATGTTGGGCACAACCGGCGATGTTAATGATTTTGATAAAGGGGAAAATACAGGGGTATCGAGCAAAGTTCAGGCGGTGGCTGATTATTACGGGCCTACAGACTTACTGCAGATGGACGAACATCGGCTTGCCGATGGTATGGTTCATAACGCGGCAGACTCGCCGGAAGCAAAGTTAATCGGCGGGCCGGT
>CAYNDE010000375.1:0-1965 GCA_964395535.1 uncultured Pirellulales bacterium | reverse complement strand
GGCTACGTCGAGACTGCAGACGAGAGCTTAATATATAAGCCAATGTCGAAAACACGATAAGCAAAACAAGAGTTAATAATAGAACGAACCCTCTACAGTTTTCTATTTTGCTTTTATTTAATTTTTTTGTTGTCATAATTTTTCAGTCCACATCGTTGATGTCGTTCATATCCATAATGTCTTCCGGCTCATTCGCGTCTGATTCAACCGCTTCTACCAAATTAATGTCAGCATCATACTCTTTTTTTACTATTTCGAATTTTATCTTTCTGGTTCTGTCGACTGCAATGGTTCTGGTAATTTTTTCCGAATCCGGGACTTCCCACTGTCCTGCCAAGGCTTCTTCCGGCTGAGCGAAAGAAATAGTGACAATCAGGTTTCGCGGCAGGTTAGGGCCTGACCACTTGTCCATAGGTCTTGTTTTTGTTGCAGCCTGGATCTGAAAGAAACTAACGCCGGAACAAACCGGTACGAAAAGCCCTTTTTGCCAATCTTCTCTGAATTCATCGAGCAACTTATCTTCGAGAACCAAGCCGGAGTGGCTTCTGTAAAGGACAAGTCCTTCGGTAAACGATTCATAGTCGAAGCCTGTTTGCCAGACGATTTCTTCGAAGTCCCTGGTGTTATTATTCTCATCATTATAGGTTCTATTTATTACGAGCTGCGCGGAATTGTAACCATCCTTTAGCTTTTTATTCTGGAAGGAGATTTTGACGTCTTTGCTGTCGGTTATTATCCTGTCTATATCTTCAGCGATGAGCTGGAGGACTTCTCGCGGCAGGCGGGAATCGTCAAGTTTGCCTATGACGGCACTTGCGGAGCTTTCGAGGCGGTTGTAAACTGTAAGCACGGCAATTAGAATCATCGAGCCTATGACCAGAGCGGCGAGCATTTCCGCTAGTGAGAAGGCCGCCGTGTGTTTTCGTTTTTTATACGTAATATTTCCCATAGTTTTTAGTCAAGGCATTCGTTCCACCATGCCATTGCTTCATCCCAGGTTATCAAATGGTCCTGGCCGTTATTAACCATACAGGGAATTTTTTGGCAGATCGGCAGCGTAGAGCAATTAACTCTCGGTATCTGCTCAGGTTTCTTTTCCGGTTTGGGTCCCTCCGGTTTGGGTCCCTCCGGTTCCGGTTCTGGCCCCGTTCCATCTCCTGAAGCTCCAGCACTTAATAATATTCTGTCATAAGTTTCCCCGGCCTGTTCAATTTCCTCTACCGAGGGATTACCACCAGTGCGCTTATACAAATCAATATAGGTTTTTATGAAATACCCATCTTCGGTGACAGGCATACCATTGTCTGCCCATTGTTCGACCGTTTCCTCATCTACGCCCGCATATTCTGCAGCTTCTTGTAAAGTTTCTATAAGCTGGTTGATTAGTTCGAGGTACTCCTGCTGTTTTCCTCTTTCCTCGAGCAACTCGAGAATCTGTTTTATTGACAGGTCTGTGAGCCAGTGTGTTAATTCGACCTTTTTTTGCTCGCCTTTAGAGTCAGTATATTCGGCGGCACAGACAGCCTGTATCCAGAGGCGGTTGGTGATGGGCTCAAAAAATGCTTCGACAGTGGTCTGCCATCGGATATAAGGGTGTTCTTCGCTGTATCCGAAGTCTGTTTTTTCCATTACGGAATCGGTTGAAATCAGCTGCTCCATATTCTCGCGTGCAATCTCAAATGCCTGCATCTGAAGAGTAACATCGGCGGCAGATTCCATAGAGCGATTTATAGCAACGAGCACACCTGAACAGATAAAGGCCATTATTACGATAGCGGCTGCCACTTCGGCAAGCGTAAAGCCTTTGCAATTCATATCCATCGCCGCCTTTTTTTCAGAACGGCAATTCAGACTTTGTTTTTGGCAATAAGATTTCAAAATCGCCTCGCTGTAAATAAATAATTCTGTTTAAGCGGTTAACGATAACAGAATAAGGATTATCATTTTCATCAAGCAGGACAATTT
>CAYNDE010000374.1:0-1968 GCA_964395535.1 uncultured Pirellulales bacterium | reverse complement strand
ACACGCCTGCTCGGTACGGCGGAGACGAATTTGCCGTTGTTTTACCCAACACTTCCGTTTCGGATGCCTACATCGTCGCCGAACGTATGGTTAATATGGTCGCAGCCTCCCCGATTATCTTCAAAGGCGAGCAGATAGAACCCTCTATTAGTGTTGGGCTTGGCGAATATGATGCGAACACTAATCCTGAAGATGTTACAAGCCGTTCTGACCAGGCACTATATCTCGCCAAGCAGGCCGGTAAAAGTACTGTTCGTGTTTATGAACATTCTTCAAAAGTGTAATTGCTCTTTTGGTTTTTACGTAACTAAAAATGCTTTGTGGAAAACACTTCTATTGTCATTCCCGCGCAGGCCCTCGGCCTCGCCGAGAGGTGGGCGGGAATCCAGTTTTTTAGGCTATGAATTCCGCATCAAGTGCGGAATGACATCTGAACAAGTTTCTTTTCTACAAAGCAAACTGAAAACTAAAAGCTCAAAACTTAAAACTTGATATTAACTTTTTGGTGGAGTTGTTTTTTTAATTAACATTTTTTTTAGAAAAATAATTTTTTTTATTTTCGAAAAAATAAAACTCATCTGACGAATTTTTGCATTATCGGGGTTAAATTCGCTAATCTAAGTTGGGCGGGCGCTATAGCTAAACAGCTTAACACTATTATTCAGGAAAGATAAAAAAGCCGGAAAATCTCTTGTCGCTTATCCAATCTTGCCCACATTAAATCGCCCAAAAAACATATAGCTCGTGATGTAAAAAAAGATTCAAGCTTTCCGTTTTGAGTTGACGATTTTTCTATTAGTCGAAAAAAAGCGGCTCTTAACAATAGCCAAATTAGGCTTTAATTGGTTTGAACTTATACTGCCGACTTTCGACAAAATGCACGCATGGCTGAGCGAAAACAGGCATTATAGGCAAGAGCTAAAATTAAAAAAGGAAAGAGTCGCATCGAGTTTCGGGAGAGCAGCAATGCTCTCCCTTTTTTATTGCAGCAAATAACGTTAGCGACGCCATTCAGCCTTGCGGACCATAAGAGGCGGTATATATTGGAAACTACCGCCCTTGTTCTTTGCACCGCTGCAGCTCTTATTGCTCGGGTACCAGCGGATCTCGAACCTGCCTGGCTTCGAAAATAACTTGTTTTTCCTGAATTTGCCGGCTATTTTAAGCATCCTAAGACCTTGATAAAGCAAACGTTAAAGCTGTATTTCCTATCGTCCGATTCCGACCCCCACTTTTGAAAATTGTTATTTTTTATCCCCGCCCTCCGTCCTTTCTTTATTGTTGAATGTTCGACGTTCGATGTTCAATGTTGAATGTTAGTTTTTTCCCCCTGCCCTCCGTCTTCCGTCATCTGTTATCTGTCTTCTGTTACCTGCCCTCCGTCTTCTGATTATTATTGGAAGTTCGATGTTCAATGTTGAACGTTCGTATTTTCCCCACCGTCTTCCGTCATCTGTCTTCTGTCCTCCGTTATCCGTCTTCCGTCTTTACTATTCTGTGTTCTGGTTTTTAAAGATTGACCGGTATATTTCGCTCTGCGAGGTATTCTTTCATTTGCCTTATAGTATATGTTCCGAAATGTGCTATCGATGCAACGAGCACAGCGTCAGCACCGCCTTCGACGATTGCTTCGTAAAGATGCTCCAAGGTTCCCGCTCCGCCGGAGGCGATTACCGGCAGGCTCACCGCCCCGGATATTGCTTTTGTCATTGGTATATCGTAGCCTGCAAGTGTGCCGTCCGCATCCATACTCGTAGGCAGAATCGCTCCTGCACCCAGGTCTTCAACTTTTTTTGCCCATTCGACGGCGTCAAGGCCGGTACCTTTCGTACCGCCTGCCACCATAACCTCAAAGCCGGAAGCAGACTTGGCATTCTTTCGTGTATCTATTGCTATGGTGATTTTTTCACTGCCGAATTCCTTACTCGCCTCGCCGACAAGCTGCGGATTTTTCACAGCCGCTGTATT
>CAYNDE010000373.1:0-1971 GCA_964395535.1 uncultured Pirellulales bacterium | reverse complement strand
CATATCGTGATATATTTCCGACAAAAACCAGGGCGGGACCATCAAAAATAACTTCACCGTCGAGTTCAACCTTTAAGTCGTCAAATCTATAATCCCAGAACGTTCTCCAAACAGGCCAAATGTAATCAAGATGGTCTATGTGGCCTGAACGAAGCTCGGTGACACGTTTAATAATGAGTCCATCAAATCCGAACCCGGCAATGGAAGTAAAGCACTTACCGTTCGCACTGCCGAGGTCGAGTGCCCTCGTAAAACCGCCTTCAAAAGTTTTTACAAGGGTCTGAAATTTTTCATCGAAGCCCAGCTCATTTGCAAGCAGATTCTCGGTACCTGCAGGCACAATGAGCATAGGTATTTTGGTATTTCTGAGGCCATCGGCGACTTCCCTGACAACACCATCGCCGCCGGATGCAACAACCAATGCGCAATCAGGAGATTGACCGGCACTCTTGGCAAACTCGAATGCATCTTCGAGAGAAGCTGTAACCATAGCATTAACCCTGAAGCCTTTATCAAGAAGATATTTCCTGAACTGACGGCTGATAGTCCTCTGGCTTCCGGCACCGGCTTTCGGATTCACGATATAAGCGATGTAACCATCATCCGGTCTCATTCACTTCGCTTTCAAAGAAGACTTTGTGTTCTTAGTCATAAGCTCAGCATAACTTTCGGGTATATGCCTGATATTTTCAAGGCCGAGTTTCTTCCGGACCTCTGCGATTTTCGAGTTATCCGGCCCTTCTATTTCAACAAAGCAACCCAGCGAAGGCAGATTATCAAGAGCTACGAAACAAGAACATAATTGCCATATTTTACGTTCTTTTTCAATAACGAGCTTTCTACTATAACCGAGAGCCGAAAGTAAATTCTCAGCCGATGCAACTTCGCTTACCTGAATTTCTATTTCGAGTCTTTTTTTAAATTCGTCTTTTTGCTTCGGGCCTTTATAAGTTAAAAAGGCTATCTTCTTGTTTTCGGCTGACTGAAGACGCAACCTGAGACATTTATCATTTTTTGCAAAGGACGACTTCTCATCGTCAAAATAGTAGTCGATTTGACGCTGCTGCTCAACAAACTGTGCACCAAGCGTTTGAAGCTGCCTTTCAACGATCTCAAGGGAATCAACTTTTAATTTAGCTTCGATTTCAGTTTTCATTAGAGTCAATATAACAACTAAATAACAATATTCACCAGACGGGATTTGATAACGATGATTTTTTTAGGCTCTTTTCCAGCGATAGTTTTTTTAACCTTTTCGCAGTCAAGAGCTTTCCGCCTTATCTGTTCCTCATCGGCATCGGCTGATACGACAATCCTATCTTTTATCCTGCCATTGACCTGCACAGCCAGCTCAATTTCCTTTTCCCTGATAAGCTCTTTGTCATATTGAGGCCAGGGCACATAAGCCAAACTGTCGGTGCGGCCCAATTTCTGCCAAAGCTCTTCGGCAATATGCGGCGCAAAAGGTGACAGAATAAGAACAAATTTTTCGATTACCGATTTCGGCTTGACATCCTGCCTGCTGAGATGATTTAGAAAAATCATCATCTGGCTTATCGCAGTATTGAATGCAAAGTTTTCGATGTCATTACCGACTTTTTTTATGGTCTGATGCAGCAATCTCAATGTCGGTTCATCAGCCTGTGTATCTTTTACTGAAGAGCTGAGCTCACCTGTCTGTTCATCAACAATCATTTTCCAGGCTCTGTGCAGGAATCGATGAACACCCTCGACGCCCTGCATCGACCAGGGTTTTATCGCCTCAAGCGGGCCCATAAACATTTCGTAAAGCCTCATCGAATCGGCGCCGTATTCTTTTATGACCTTGTCGGGATTAACAATGTTTCCGCGTGACTTGCTCATTTTCTGGCCGTCCTCGCCTAAAATCATTCCCTGATTGACCAATTTATAAAAAGGCTCTTTGGTCGATACAAACCCCAGGTCGTAAAGAAATTTATGCCAGAACCGGGC
>CAYNDE010000372.1:0-1974 GCA_964395535.1 uncultured Pirellulales bacterium | reverse complement strand
AAATCCATCTTTTCTGCTGAGCTTACAACCGTTCTTATGCTGTCTGGGGTCCGGTCCAAAGCCTCTTTGGAAATATCCAGGCCAGTAACGTTAAAACCATGTTCTGCCAAGCCTGTCTCTATAATAGCCGGGCCGCAGCCTACACTTAGAACGTTTATAGTCCCTTTTAACTGGTCAAGAATATAGCCTAACTCAGCCTCGAAGACCTTCTTCCAAAATTCCGATTTACATGATTGCAAATATTTTTTCATACCGACAAATTCTACATTGGTCCGAAAAACTTTTCTCTCCACCACAAGAAATGTCCCCACCGATTATCAAGCTTGTATTTATCGTCTTCAGGAACGCCTGGCCAGGAATTAATTTCTTCTAACAGTGTCGCACAGGGTTTATCTTCTGCTAATAATTCGTACGCACATTTGACAAGTGCAAATTTTTTGTTTGCATCAGGATTATCCAGATTTTTATCAGGATGAAATTTCATTGCTGCCTGCCGATAAGCTATTTTCAGTTTTTCCTTGTCAGCGTCTTCGGAAACTCCGAGGACCTTACAAGCTGCCTTGCGGGCATTTAAGTCTGCGGTAATCTTCTCCATAAATTCGTAGTCTTCTTTCATTTGACAATCACCTGCTCAGTTATTTTCTCATATAAAAGTGTAAACTTGGCTTTATATTCCGGTAGTGCGTCAACTATCATTATTCCCCGCGAATAGGCCTCTGCTATTTTTCTGTCATCAGGTATTTCAAGCAGCACCTCTATAGCTTGCTTTTGGCAATATCTAAGCAGACAATCGTCACCGATGTCACTTCTGTTAATCATTACGGCAAAGGGCAATTTAAGCTCTTGAACCATTCCAACCGCCAATTGAAGGTCGTTTAATCCGAAAGGTGTCGGCTCGGTGACAAGCAAAACAAAGTCTGTATCCCTGACAGCCTCTATAACAGGGCAGGATGTACCCGGAGGAGCATCAATTATTGCGATTTTCTCACCATTAATTTTTTGCTTCACGCGCTTTATCAAAGCAGGAGTCCGTACGTCGCCTATCTGCAGTCTGCCTTGTACAAAGTTAACACTTCCAGACCTGCCCTGTTCCAAAGAACCGATTATCTTTTGCTTTTCTGTTATCGCCTTTTCGGGGCAAACAAGCATACAGCCGCCGCATGAGTGACACAGCTGTTCAAAGGTAAGTACCGTTTCTTTCAAAGACACAATTGCACTATACTGGCAAAGTTGGCCGCATTTACCACAGCCGGTACATTTTTTTAAGTCAACCTCAGGTACAGCAACAGTCACCTGTTCTGTTTTTTCGATGTCCGGCCTTAGAAAGATATGGCCATTGGGCTCTTCGACATCGCAATCTATGTATTGAACCTGTTTGCCCGTTTGGGCAAGCGTCCAGGCCAAGTTCGTTGCGATAGTAGTCTTTCCTGTCCCGCCTTTACCGCTTGCAATTGCTATTTTCATATCAAACCTGCTCCATAGTCATACTAACCTTGTTCCAGTCGAATTTATCTTTAGCTATCCAACCTTTCCGTGGAAGAGAATCGAAGCAGACCGGTTCCGGATTACACCACCCTTTCCCAGATATAACCTCCCATTTGGTATATCTGTTCATCGGAGAAGCCGTTTTATCTATCCTATATCCAGCGGGGTGGAACCCTGCGGTAACTTCCGTTGCGTCAAGCACTGGATCCATCATTTATCTCCACTATGAGTTTCCACTGAACTGTTTTCGAATATAGTGACTGTAAATAGCTCCCGCAGGATTGTGGGCCAATACGCGATCCTTGGCAATAAGCGTTGTCACAGGAGCTTCTGAGACCTTAGCAAAAATTGCATCATGGCCAACACAAAGCCCGCATAAAACATTAAGCTGTGTTTCCGCATCGTTTAGCATTTGGGCCTGACCTGCCGGGTTGCACATAACTTCATAGTCTTCCGATGAGATCTGCTGTAAGTCAAAATCCTTCTTGT
>CAYNDE010000371.1:0-1975 GCA_964395535.1 uncultured Pirellulales bacterium | reverse complement strand
ATTGCCGCGACGTTAGGCGAAGAGAAAGATACGCTCGAGGACGTGGTCGAGCCGTTTCTTTTGCAGACAGGATTCCTGCGAAGGACCAGGCGCGGCAGGGAAATTACAGCACAGGGGTGTGAACACCTTGGATTAAAATGTCAAAAAAACAAACAGGCCGATACAGAGGCTGGTCTCTTCAAGGAAGAGGAGCAGTAAGACAGAAAAAGGATACGGTCAGCAAAAAAATATGAAAATACTCTTTGGCGTTTTTGACTGGGGGCTGGGACACGCAACAAGGGACATACCCCTGATTAAAGAGCTATGCAAAAAAAACGAGGTGTATTTATTATCAACAGGCCTCGCTTTAAAAATTTTGAAAGATTATTTTAGGGACAGATGCTTTTATTATGACGTTCCAAGCCTGTACCCGCCTTATACAAAAACGGCGTTTTTTCGTTTGAAGTTTGTTCTAAGCTGTCCCTGGATGCTCAAGACCCTCCGGCAGGCAAGGAAGCAGACCGAGCAGATAATCACCAGAGAAAAGTTCGATGCAGTAGTCTCAGACTGCAGGTACGATGTATATGACAGTCCTGAAAACTCATACCTGATAAATCACCAGTTAAGATTCAAAACGCCTCTCGGCGCCGAATGGGCTTTCGAGCTGTGGCTGGCTTCGAGAATGAAAAAGTACAGGTACGTTTTTGTCCCCGACTTCGAAGAGCATAATCTGTCAGGACATCTTTCGCATAACCTGAGGTATATTAGCGAAGATAAAATAAGATATATCGGCATACTGTCTCATTTAAGCAAGCTGGACAAAGAGCAGGACATCGATTATTTCGTTTCACTATCTGGGCCTGAGCCTCAGAGAGTGGTATTAGAGAAAAAAATCATTTCTCAGTTAAATCAATTGAAGGGCAGGGTGGTAATTGCAGGAGGTAATCCGGAGGGGCAGGAAAAAAAGTTACCCGGTGATGCTGAATTCTACAGTTTTCTAAAGACAGAGCAGCAGCAGGATATTATGAGCCGCTCAAAATTCGTGATAACGCGCTCAGGATATACGACGATTATGGAGCTTGCGGAGCTGGACAAGAAAAAGGCACTGCTTCTGCCGACACCAAATCAGACAGAGCAGGAATACCTGGCAGATTACTACGAAGAGAAAAGATACTTTCATCATATCAGCCAGTATAAACTGCAGCTTGACAGGGACATAGAAGAATCAAAAAGATTTGAAGGTTTTACCGCGCCCTGGAAAACCGAAGAGTCGGTAAGAAATTTTATAAGGATTATCAACAGCTAATAACTAACATCTGTTTTTCTCAACATATATCTTCCCATCCAGTAAGAGCAATAGGTTATAAAATATGCGGAGAAGACGTCTATGCTATAGTGTATATGCATTACGAGAACTGTAATCGCCATCAATACCGAACCTATAAGAAAGAAAAATCTTATTTTGCTTTTTCGGAACAAAAGAAATCCCAAGAACGGTATTGCCGTATGTCCGGAAAAAAACATATCATTTTCAAAACTCAATCCTCTAAGAATCCAGGGGAAATGGATTGATATGGCATCCAGGGGGCTCTGAAGATGAGTAAAAATCATAAATAGTGCTCTCAGCATAACGAGCAGGCTGAACTGACTGATTACGACATGAAGCGTTCTTATGTGAAGTATCAAGGGATATAAAAACAGTGCGAAAACAAGGATTAGATAGCCATAGACAAAAAGAAAACTCATATCAACCGGGCCGATATGGTCCAGAATCAAATCGGGGACATCGGCAACATTTGTGGTAGATACGTAAACTCCGGAGTAATAATCGAGAAATGTGGCGATTGCAACAATAATCAATGATAAGAGGATGACGTATTTATATTCAAAAAGCTCATTTCTCCACTCCTGGAATCCCTTTCTGAAGTATTCTTTTATAGCTGATAATTTTTGTGATAACATATTCGAGCAATCAATAAAGATTAATCTGCGGTTT
>CAYNDE010000370.1:0-1980 GCA_964395535.1 uncultured Pirellulales bacterium | reverse complement strand
GCCATAGCGAATGGTACCACGTCCGGCGAATGTGCTCCTGTGTGAACCGGTGTTGGGTGGTCGGGAACTACAATTATTCGCCATTTGTCGCAAGCCTGCAGGGCTTCGTAAATGGGGCCGACAATGAATTTGTCGATTTGTTCGACGGTCTTTTTCTTAAGCTCAGCAGAGCCGGCATGGCCGGCCTCATCCGGCGCTTCTATATGAACCAAGACGATATCATACTTTTGGAGTGCCTCTACAGCTGCGGAGCCTTTTCCCTGGTAATTGGTATCGACAAAACCAGTAGCGCCCGGTACATCTATCAGGTCAAAACCGATTAGTTTTGACAGTCCTTTTGCAAGGTCAACGGCAGCTATGGTCGCTCCCTTCAGACCGAAACGTTTTTTAAAGCTTTCCATCCTTGCCTGTTTGCCCTGTCCCCACAGCCAGATAGAGCTGACCTGATTTTCGCCGAGGTCTGCTTTTACCTTGTTGATATCATGATTGGCAAAAAGCTGCTGAGATTGTGCTATTAAATCGGTCAGTATTTGAGCGTTTTTGCCTCTCGGCAGGATTTTTTCTATTGCAGTGCCTACGTAATCGTGCGGCGGGTAAGTCTTGACGTCGAAATCGAGGCCCTTGATTAGCAGCAGATGGCGATAGCTGACGCCCGGATAGAAACGGATGTTATCGTTGGAGAAGTGTTCGTTCAAATCCTCGATGAGCTTTTTGGCTTCCTGTGATGAAATGTGCCCGGCACTGTGGTCGGCCATTTTACCGTCAACGACGGTGACAAGGTTGCACCTGAAAATCCAGTCTTCCGGCGCGAGCCTGATGTCACGTGCGACCGCCTCGATGGGAGCCCGTCCGGAATAATAACGAACGGGGTCATAACCCAACAGCGACATCTGCGCCACGTCACTGCCGGCTTCCATGCCGTCAGGAATCGTCTGGACAAGGCCTTGTTTGCCCTGCGTGCTGATTTTGTCCATATTCGGTATGTCGGCTGCTTCGAGAACGGTCTTGTTATCAAGCTCTTCGATAGGCTCATCTGCGGCTCCGTCTGGAATTATTATCGCATACTTGGCCACTAATCCTTGTCCTCCTGTATATCGACGATTCTTATGCACACTGGTTTTCCGCCTATAACGTCGAGCCTTTCCATATCTTTCAAAGCTGCTGACACATTTTTCTGCTGAGTCGGATGTGTTGCAATCACTACCGGTACGGTATTTTCAGGCCCAATGCCCTCATGCTGCAGTGCTCCTGAAATGCTGATTTCGTGCTCGGCGAGAATTTTGCTCCATTTTGCGATAACTCCCGGCTGGTCCTTGCACATAATACGGATGTAAAATCGGCTGATGAGGTTGTCAATTTTGTCGAGCAAAACTGAAGTTTGGCTTCTCGGTTTAAGTTTGAGATTTCTGAAGGTGTTAGCCGAGTTGCCGAGCGCGACGTCTATAATGTCGGCTACAACCGCACTTGCGGTAGGTAACATTCCTGCGCCTCGTCCGTAATAGATGACCTGTCCGGCGGCGCTGCTGAATATGCTGATGGCGTTAAAAGGGCCGTTGACATTAGCGAGATAATTGTCCTTGCTTATAAATGAAGGATGTACCCTGAGTGAAATCTTGTTGTCACTATCTTTTCGGCCGATAGCCAGCAGCTTTAAGACATAGCCCATCTCAGCGCCGTACCTGATGTCTTCCGGAGAGATTGATTCGATACCTTCTATAAAGATATCTTCGAGAGAAATCTCACAGCCCAATGCTATCGACGCCAGGATTGCCAGCTTATGGGCACTGTCGGTGCCGTTAATATCGAGTGTTGGGTCGGCTTCGGCGTATCCTTTTTTCTGTGCCTGTTGCAGGACGGTGTTAAAATCCAGACCCTTGCTGCTCATATTCGAGAGTATATAATTGCAGGTGCCGTTAACGATTCCGTATATTGCGGTGATATCGTTTGCAATCAGGCCGGTGCGCAGGCCTGATATAATTG
>CAYNDE010000369.1:0-1986 GCA_964395535.1 uncultured Pirellulales bacterium | reverse complement strand
CTGCCTTTTCAGGCCCTGCGTGATGCAGGCCGCCCGCCGGATTAAAGGCTGCATCTATTTTGCCCTCGATTATAAGCTTCGCACCCAGAAGCGTCGCCCCGCACGCAAGTGCCGAATATTCATACATCCCCTTAAAAACCGGGCAGTCGAGCGTACCGATTCCCATATTCATTGCGTCAGCTACGAATTTGCCGTCATTCGAATCCTTCAAAGCGTGCAGATAACGTGCCGTATGAAATTTTTTAAGTGTTACTCTGTCCGCAGCCTCTTGTGCTGTTTCACTAATATTCTCACCGCTCAAAAGCCCCATGGAATTTAATACCTGCCGCGTCCTGCCCGCCCTTGTCGTATTGAACGGACTTTCAGCCGGGTAAGGATATTTTTCCAGCTCAGGTGTATAAATAAAAACCGCCCTTTGTTTCGAGACGCTTACCATTTTAATCCTTTGACAACTCAGCCGCCCTTATCCTCCGCTGTGAACACAACCGCACAATTATCTGCCCCTCTTTTCCCTTTTCAATTTTCGTTTTTCCTTCAAACTAAGTAAGGCCTTTTTCTTTTGCTCCCTCTTGCCCTTATCTCTTTTTCCCCTGTCGCCCATATCTTTTTCTCCATACTCGAAAATGATTCGTTTCTCTCAACCTTTTCCCGAAACCTGGCTCTTCATCAGCGCTATAGACTTAATACACGCAGCTTCGGTAGTACGGTTACGATTTTTCAGCCCCTGCTCAAGAACTTCCAGACCCATTTTCCGCATCCTGCCGTTCATACTTCTGAGCCCGTAGGCCGCCGCCTTTTTAGTTGTCCTCGGATAATGGCCGAATAATGCCTCCTTCAGTATTGCCAGGCCGTCCTCCTGTTTCCACGACAGTTTCAAAGCCGCCACCCTGGCTTTCGAAATATTGTTACTGAGCAGCTTCTCCCTGAGCTTTTTGAGAGCCTCGATAGATTCGGCGTCTCGCTGGCGTTGAGATGTTTTGTTTTTTTCTAAAGTCATAAATCAATCCTTATTAAAAAGGCCTATAGACCGGTATTCTATCAGCCTCCCTCCCAAAAAGCACTTTATTTTTTTACCCCCCCAAACACGCGACAATCGTACCCCCTGCGCGGGTCCAATGACTTATTTGCCGCAGAGCACACAGAGAATTTTAAGCCACAGATTTCACAGATGAACACTAATTATTTCACCGCGTCGTTCACCGAGATTACTTGATTATTTATGATTAATAAAGTACAACTTAAAGCGCTTGATAAAAGTTCATATTCGAAAAATAAAGAGGTAAACGTCTCTATTTTCATTTACTCGGATTTAATAAATCCATCTTCTTCCATCAATTTCTTGGCTTTGTCCATATCTAACTGTGAGCTTGGCATAGACAAATAATACGGCAATTCTTCAGGTTCATCTATTAATCTTATGATTCCCTCCTTCAAAAGATCTCGGACAATCTCGTGTACCTGTTTCTCAAGACCTTCAGGAGCACCATCTTTATACTGTGCGCTTAAACTTTTAACAAAACTGCTAATCCTCTGTTTACCATCCGCAGCAAGGAAAACGATTTGTAGCCACGGTTCCATCGTAATTACACGAGGCGCATCGGGATCGATAACCATAATTTGGTCCCCTAAATCATCAAAAGTTGCACATCTAATAAAATAAGGATTTCCTTTTATTATCGAGTTTTCTCTTTTCCTTCGTCCGAACAATCCAAACATCAGCTTTGCCCCAAATGCTTTGAATGACATATGGCTAAAAAATCGTAATCTTAATTCTCACCAAAGGCAAACCAAAATTTTCTATATTACATCCGTAATTTTTCCGTGCTCTTTATTTCATGATGAAATATTAAATATAATAATGTGAATCCTTATCAAAAGAAAGAACACAGAATTCAGAAATCAGCGTAAATCCGTGTTAATCCGCGGTTAATAATTAAAAGAACCTGCGGTTAAACCGCAGGCTAAATATTTTTGAATTTCTCTGTG
>CAYNDE010000368.1:0-1997 GCA_964395535.1 uncultured Pirellulales bacterium | reverse complement strand
CGAAGAAAGCTCACCGAAAAACCCGTCGGCCTCGATTACAGCAATGACGGCTCAATCCCTGCTGAAGACTTTGAGAAAATCTTCGAGGAGGAAAATTACACCCCCCTGCCGTACCATATGAGAGAGGCCATCGAAAGGGCCGTCCTCGCATACTATCAGGACAAGGACATCAGGCAAATCGATTACGCCCTCGACTATACACACTTCGAATATAAACTGAACAGGGCAATACAAGCCAAACACATATTTATAATAAACCTGTTCAGAATGCAAATCGACATTAACAACATCAAGACCTTGCTCCGCCTGAAATTCACCGAATCCGAAGTCCGTGACGTATTCATTTTTGGCGGCTTTCTCAATATCCGGGAGCTGAAAATCGCCCTCGACGCCGACTTCGAGACCATAAAAAATATGTTCGCACATACGCCGTACAAAGAAATCTTCGAGCAGGGTATAAATTATCTTACCGAGAACAATTCATTTATAAAACTCGAGCAGAAATGTGAAGAGCACATCGCCGGCTTTTTGAAAACAACGAACAATATAACAGCCGGCCCGCAGCCTATCATTGCTTATCTATTAGGCAAAGAGGCTGAAATTCGCAGGCTCAGGCTTATACTGACCGCGAAAAAGAACGAGCTGGAAAAACAGCTCATACTCGACCGTACAGGAAATTAAAAAATACTAAACATGGGACGCGAAGAAATGGAAGGAAAAGTAGCAGTATTAGGCAGCATTGATTTCGTTAAGCCGTTCTCGGCCATCGGTGCCGATACCTTCGCCGTCGGCGAAAACAGCAACGAGATACAAAACAGCGCTAAAAAAATCCTCGAACAAAAGTACTCTCTAATTGTCGTCGCCGAAGACGTCGCACCCTCAGCCGAGCAAATCTTCGCCGATGTGCAAAAAGACCCAACGCCTGCGGTCATTGTCGTACCCTTTACTACCGAATCGAAAGGCTACGCAACAGAAGAGCTCGGCAAGGTTCTTAAGATGGCTACCGGTATAAACATTCTGGAAAACAAATAAAAAGTCTTAATTCTTTTTTGAAATATAGGGAAGGCTAAAAAAATGGCGGAAAACAAAGAGGCAAGAATCGTTAAAGTCGCCGGCCCGGTCGTCGTCGCTGAAGGTATGACCGGCTCAAGAATGTACGACGTCGTTAAAGTCGGAAAACTAAATCTCATCGGCGAAATCGTCGAGCTGCACGAGGACCTCGCCTCAATACAGGTCTATGAGGAGACAAGCGGTATCGGCCCGGGTGAGCCCGTCGTCGATACAAAAGCGCCTCTGAGCGTCGAGCTCGGCCCAGGCCTTATCGAGAGCATATATGACGGCATCCAGAGACCGCTGCCCGCCCTTTACGATGCAGAAGGTCACTCTATGAGCAGGGGCACATCCGCTCCCGGACTGAACAGAGAAAAAAAATGGCACTTCAAACCTACCGTTGATAACGGCTCGAAAGTCAATCCCGGCGACATCATCGGCGAAGTTGACGAAACAACACTTATCAAACACAAAATTATGATACCACCCAAAATGAAGGGAACAATCGAAGGCCTGAAGCAAGGCGATTATACAGTAGATAAGCAAATAGCAACTGTCAAAGCCGAGGACGGAACCAACCACAAAATTTCTCTTATGCAGAAATGGCCCGTCCGAAACGCAAGACCCGTCGTACAGAGGCTCGCTCCGAACAGGATTCTTTTAACCGGCCAGCGCGTCATTGATACATTCTTTCCCATTGCAAAAGGCGGCACCGCCTGTGTCCCAGGCCCGTTCGGTTCCGGTAAAACAGTCGTTCAGCACCAGCTTGCAAAATGGGTCGATGCCGACATCGTCGTCTATGTCGGCTGCGGCGAACGTGGTAACGAAATGACCGACGTGCTCGCAGAATTTCCAAAACTCAAGGACCCTCACTCAGGCCAGCCCCTTATGAAACGCTCAGTCCTTATCGCAAACACTTCCAATATGCCCGTCGCCGCACGCGAGGC
>CAYNDE010000367.1:0-2004 GCA_964395535.1 uncultured Pirellulales bacterium | reverse complement strand
CCGGCCGATTTATACCGAACGCCGCCCACAGCAGATTTGAAAGCATCTGCTCAGACAGTTTCTGGCTGCTGTATGCACGCTGAGTCTGTCTTGCCAACAGAGCCTCCATCAAAGGCATCCCGCCTGTCATCTGCGGTTTCGGCAGCTTCATAGGTTTGGCAATCTGCTGCATCTGCTCCTGCTCAGCCGCCAATGCTGTACAAATAACTACAACAGCCAACAACAATCCTGCAAACAAAAACCATCTTGACTTCATAATTTTTCTCCTTAACATTTGACAATGTTTGTTGCGGTTATTCAAAAAATAGTTTACATGCTGATTTATTTATTTTCATCATCCAGCTTATTTATTTCGACCGTAAAGCCTTTCGGTATTTTATATTCGAAAATTGTTTTGTCTATCGTTTTATTTATTATCGGCTTGAGAAATTCGAGCGTATATACATCCTTCTCGGTATTTACAGCTATTATTTTAGAGGGCAAATCTATTTCTATATCAATCCAGAAATCAATCGACACGTAATCTTCAGCGTATTGTGATTCAGGCTGCGGCTTTAAATTAAGCTGAACAAAGTCACCTGCCTTGGTCGATTTCTGCTCGATGAATTTTATCTCGAAATCCTCCTCAAGCTCTTCTGCTTTTGTAAAGCCGATGATGGGAAAACTTTGCCTGACAAGCTCGAACGCATCTATCTGCTCACCTTCCTCGGCCTGCTCGTATCGTTTGACCTGCTCAGTCTGATAATCGATATGCGTCAGCCACCTGCCGTCAAATATATACTCGTCTCTGTAATCCTGCGGCGCCCCGTCATCCTCTTTGAGCGTCTCGAAGTTTATCCTCAGAAGCGATTTATCCTTTTTCTTTTGATAATACAGATTCCCCTTACGCAGGCTTTTCGATTCAAACACCGGCTGCTCGAATAAATAATCAATCTTACAATGATAACTCTCAAGCTGCCTTGTTTTGACGCTCAATCTCTGCAGATAATCAGACGCCGGGTTCTTTTTGTCAGAGCCGGCCGCGGGACACCGCCAGTCGAAGCCTTCTCGCTGTGTGTGCTTGAAGGTATCCGCAATAAATTCCGCCAGCTCAGGGTCGTACTTTTTCAGCTCTTCTCTTGTATTTATAGTCCTGCCCTTTTCATCGATGACTTTACTGTTACAGTCGAACCAGCTCTGCACACCCTCGGCAAAATAATCCGCTGCACTCGCATCCGCCGCCGTCCCTTTCCATAATCCTTTGTCCATCGCCTTTTTGTAAAGCTCTTCGAGCTTCTTCTTGAAACGCTCGTCAACTCTTTCCACACCGTACAGCTCATACTGCTGCTTCTCGTGCGGACTCATTTTTTCGAAATTGGGGTCAACCGGGCGCGATGCAACTATATTAACAACAGCCTTTGCAAATTCCCTCACAAGCACATCTTCGCCCTCTTTTGCAGGATTAAGTATCAGAGTCGTATTACGAAGCTCGCCGACTTTCTCATCGGCAGCGAGAATCACGACCCACAGGCCGGCGTCTATCATCGCCTTTAATATATCGTGCCTGTATGCAAACATACTCCTTATTATCTCATTCGCCCTCAGCATCGCCTCGTCGTCTGCTTTTTCCGAGCCGAGTATAGGCAGGCTTCTGCAATCAACATATTTAGTATAGAACTTGTTGGCCTTAAGTTTCGCAGGCGGCGTTGTCACCGCAGGCTGCTTCGCCATCGGCTTATACCGCCAGTCCTGCTCTTCGGAAAGACGAAACGTCTCAGCAACCAATTTCGCAAGATTGGGGTCATATTCGTAAAGCTCCTCTCGCGTATTGACATAATTATGGTTCCAGTTGTTCTGACGGTTGCAGTCGAAATATGACTGGACAGCCTCAGCCCAGTATTCAGCCACATTCGAGCCGGCGTATGTATCTTTATACAACCCTCTCTTTATCGCATCACTATAAAGCCGCCTCAGCTCTCTGCCGAATTCTCTGTCCATCGACCTTATTGTCCTGTCAACGCAATG
>CAYNDE010000366.1:0-2005 GCA_964395535.1 uncultured Pirellulales bacterium | reverse complement strand
AGCCTTGTTCCTGTCTGGCCGGTTGCGTTGTTTTCGCCGGATGCGCAATGTTCGAGGAACCTCCGCAAATATCGACCCCCTCCTCGAAATGCCGGACTTGTCGTATGCGGACCGCCTAAAACCGCCTTCGGCATAACTTCGTGAATCGCCTTTTCTGTATAATCAAAAAGCTTACAATACTCTTCGAACGTTCCCTGCCAGTAGAATATATCCGGCTCGTTCCACAGCTCCCACAGCCATTTATCTTGTATATCGCTGCCGTATCTTTCCTTGCTGTGCTCCGCCCATTTTTCGATTAGTTTCGCCCACTTATCATAATTGTTCGGCGGATACGCCCAGCCCGCCCACACATCAGGGGGATACTTATGCTGATACGGCTCGGGTTTAATTGATAGCGCTTTCGGCATAAATCCGATTTCAACAAGAGGCAGGCATCCGTTCTGCGTTATCGAGTCCATTATTTTATCCATTATCGCCCAGTCATATACCGGCTCGCCCGCCTCGTTTTCCGTATATACATTTGTCGAGCCCCATTTCAATGCCGGCGTGCCGTCGCCCGTATTAAGCAGGAAATGACAGCGTAAATAAACATCCTCTTTATTTGCAGACGAAAGCACTCTCATAAGCTCGCTTGCCTGCTCTGTATATGCAAAGTTACACTCATCGAAGCCGAAGTATGGCCATATATGTTTCAGAGGCTTGCCCGGTGAGGCTGCATCGACCTTTACCTGAACCGTTTGCGCATCGATTTCAGTATTTATGCAATAAATCATCAGTGAAGAAAAAATCAGTATTGTCCAGCGAATTCTTTTTTTCGTATTCATAATCCTTTCCTTCCTTAAAAAGTCACGCCTCTTTTTCAAATATTCGCTGATACACCTTTTCATATCCTTCGACCATTTTATCGATGGTGAAATTGTCTTCGACGTGTTTTCTGCAATCGGTCCTTTTGATTTTATCAATTTTTTCTATTACCTTGACAGCCTCATCGACATTATTAACGAGGTATCCGGTTTTGCCGTCGGCAATCACCTCTCTGCAGCTTCCCAAATCCATCGCAATTACCGGCACACCCGCCGCCATCGATTCAGCCATCACCAGCCCGAACCGCTCCGGTATCGTATTCAAGTGTATTACTGCATAAGCTTCTTTGAGCAGCTCATCTCGCTGCTGCGGATTTACCGACCCAATAAAATGTATCAGCTTGTCATCGACAAAAGGCATCACCTGCTCATCAAAGTATTCCTGGTCCTGAATTATCCCCGCAAGTATTAATTCTCTACCGCTCTTTTGCGCAACCTCTATCGCCAGATGATAGCCTTTGTCCGGATGAATCCTGCCGTAACATACTAACTTGTCACCAGCCTCTTCTCTGAAAGTCAGATTCGATAAGTCAATCCCGTTATAGACCGTCGCAAGGTAGGGCAGCTCACTGTCCCTGTCAGAGTCGCTTATCGAAGCATAATACGTGTCCTTGTGTGCTCGGTACATCCGCAGTATATCGGGACTGCTGAAGCCGTGAATTGTCGTCAGCATCGGCGGCTTTATTAAATGATGGAAGCCCAGCGGAATATAATCGAAATTATTATGAATCAAATCGAACTCATCGGCCATCTCCATAACTTTCGATATATGAAGAATTGTTGAGACCAGCGGTATCTGGGTTTTATCTTCTTCATAACCCTTATCAATCCAGCCGACAAGTTTCGCTTTCGTTATTGATTCTTTTGTTGCGAATAGAGTAACATTCTTATAGCCTCGCGCTACAAGCCCTTCTGTTATGTTGCTCGCTACCGTCTCCCACGCACCGTAGGCCCGAGGCGGTGTCCGCCACGCCACTGGCGCCAGAATCCCTATTCGTTTCTCTTTAATATCCATCAGTTTTACTTTATTTCTTTTTCATTTCTTCCTTGATTCTCTGGATATGCCCTCGTCCCATTCCCTTTACTTCGCAGCCGAGCTCAAAGTATTTGCGTATCTGCTCGTCTTTAAGTATCCCGAAGCA
>CAYNDE010000365.1:0-2009 GCA_964395535.1 uncultured Pirellulales bacterium | reverse complement strand
TTTTGAAAGTTCGATGTTCAATGTTCGAAGTTGAATGTTCGTATTCTTTCCTCCGTCCCTTTTATCGAGTATCGCCTGTCCGCCGAAGTCTCGACGAAGGCGGAAGTATCCAGCATCTTTTGACTTGTGACTTATATCTTTCTATCTGTTCTGACTTTCAGGGTACACGCCAGAATACCGGCAGAACACCCGAATCCTGAAGCAATTCAACAAAGTGCATCAGGATAAATGCCCAGATAAACAGCATCGCTTCTGCGAAGTTTCTGACAAGTTTTTTCACCGTGACATTATAGAATTGCGGTTCTCTGTAAAGCGAAAATTTTGGTAACAGTCTCGGTGTCCTTTTCATATATTCAACATAGTCCTGGCCGAATTTCGCCGTCAGCTTCTCCTCCTCCGCTAAAATAGTAAATGGATAGTAAAAAAGATAAAAGACTACTATAAGAACAAGCACCAGCACATTTTCAGACGCCAGACCCAACCCGAATGCCCCTATGAGACTGAAAAAATAAAGAGGATGACGGACTATTGAATACGGCCCTTCCATAATCAGTACATCGTTTTTATAGCCGCTTATAAATATAAGGGCCCATAAACGACCGAAACTGCATATCGAAAGCAAAAGCAGTCCGGACATCTCAAACAAAATGTCCACTACCTTGCCCTGCTCGAAGGAGTGACTCGTAAACAGTATAAGAAAAATAATTAATAAACCAAAAATACGCGACACAAGCAAACGTGATTTAGCGATTCTGACCAACATCTTTTCTTATTTAAATCCTTTTGTATTCATTAGCCCGGACATTTGACAAACTTATCTGTCCTCATCATTTAGAACGCCCGTTTTTTTAAGACTTAACAGCACTATATACGTAATCAAACCTACTGCAAACAATATTATCCACTCCCAGTCAAGCCGAAATTTACCTAAATAGAATAAGTCTGCCGCTATCTCCAGGCAGGTGAATACAGATATTATTGCAAAGAACCCTGAGTATTCTCTTTTAAGTACCATTTTCCACGAAAACCGCAAACTCGGCCTGCTCCAGCGCTTAAAGCGAGGCAGCAGCAGAGGAGTTCTCTTTGCCCATTCGCTGAACTCCAGGCCGAATCTATCCTGAAGAAATCTCTCCTCTGCGAATATTATCAGCCCATAGTACAGAAAAAACAATAAAATTGCTGACAGACTGAAAAGCAATGAGCGGGGAAACATTGAAATACCCAGCCAAATGAAAAAGTTGCCAAGATACAAAGGATGCCTGACTATCGAATACATCCCTGTCGTATTTAAAACGCTTGCCTTCGGATTGCCGGTCGTCCTGCTCGATGTCCCCCTCGGAACATAACCGACTGTTATAATACGAATCACCAATCCTAAAAAAGCAACGCCCAAAGATACACCATCCCAGAGAAGGTCAATGTTGCTGCTGCCGCGAGGGTATGAAAAATTCCTTAGCACTATTAAAAACAGACCGGTCGTTACAAGAGGCAGAAAGCTTCTCCATCTGAAAAGCCACCGACCTATACGTTCAAATCTTTTCGTTAGAATTATTAAATCCTCTCAAAAGAAAAACATTTTACTTATTTAGCTCGTCTCAGTCCATAAAATTTATACATTAAATTCGCTGCTCGTATCTCATATCGTGTGAAGGCGTATTGAGTGGCTTTTTAAAATTATGACTTGTTACTTTTTGCTCAGTGCTCTTCGGGGCTTAAAACTCTTCTACACTCATTGTTCGATATTTGGTGTTCGATGTTCAATGTTCGACATTCGATATTCGAAGTTCAATGTTCTACGTTGGACGTTTGTATTCTATCCGCTGCTGTCCCCAGGCGTATTAGGTTCAGGCAGAGTCTTTATAAACAGCACCGACCACTTCTGTATCTGCTCAGCCCATTTAGGCCTGCCTTTCGGTATCTCAATCTGGCATAACAGCTCGTACAAGCCGTTCGCATCATTGATTGCCGACGGATTGATAAGGTGAAACTCAATAGTATTACCAAACTGG
>CAYNDE010000364.1:0-2013 GCA_964395535.1 uncultured Pirellulales bacterium | reverse complement strand
AAAAACATCATTTACAAGCAGGACACCTCTTTGCAACAGAGGAAGCAAGTTAAGTACATTTAAGGACTCGAATTTCGAGATGCACAAATGAGTGCTTCAAAAGAACAGAACTATGGCGCTCCTTGGACACGAGAGGAATTGATACTTGCCTTCGACCTTTATTGCAGAATTCCCTTTCGCAAAACTAAAGCATCAAATATAGAAGTCCAGCGATTGGCGATATTGATTAAAAGAACTCCAGCTTCGGTTGCCCGAAAATTAGGAAATTTTGGAGCATTTGATCCCGAACTTAAGAAAAGGAATATATCAGGACTTATCCATGGTAGTAAACTAGACCGTGAAATTTGGGAAGAATTCCATAAGAATTGGAACACTTTAGTACTTAGAGCAAGAGATCTCCGCGAAGCGTTGGGTGATGTCCAGAATGACCTCGTTGAAATTGAGCTTCCAAAAGGACCTTCCGAGCGAGAGGCAAAAAGTAAGCAGAGAATCCATCAATCATTTTTTAGGCAAGCTGTTTTGAGCAGTTATGAATATACATGCTGCATTACTGGTATAAATATTCCTGAGTGTTTAACTGCCAGCCATATCGTTCCTTGGAGTATTAGTGAAAAATATCGAACTGACCCAACCAATGGGCTTTGTTTGAGCGCGACTTTTGATAGATTATTTGATAATGGTCTGATTACAATTTCGGATAATTTAAATGTGGTCGTTTCAGGTAAGCTTATGAAAACAACCGGTCCATCTTATGACTTGGTTTGTTCTTATCATAAGAAGCCCATAATACCTCCTAAAAGATTTCTGCCCTCTGTTGAACGCCTGAAATGGCACTATGAAAATACATTTTTATTTTAGTGGAAACAAAAATCGGAGGAATCAGAAATGACTCAGAATACATCTGAAACTTTGAACCTTACTATTCAGGAATATGCTGATGTATTCCCATTACCCAAGAGAAAGCAGCCAATAGATTGGGCACGAGTTGAAGCCAAACTCCATAATAAGATGGAATGGACACAAGAAGGCGCGGCGCAAATTGCTGCTCTATCTCGTGATTATGGAGCGTTTTTTCTGCGAAATGCTCTGGCATTGGCAGTTTCTTTAGGAATAGAGGACGGCGAGTTTGGTTATTAACCGCGGTTTTGCAGAACAGAAAAAAACGCCAATTTTTTTATAATTTTCCTTGACTAATACGCGAGTTTTGCCGTATATTATAATAAGCGGACTGGAAATTCCGGTCGGTAAAGGGCTTCTGGAGAATTCCGGAAGCCCTTCACTATTTTTATGGGAATATCTTCAATCCCCATCCTTTCACGCATCCTTGTGGGCTTTTTCTTAGCTTTTTTCCAATAATTTCATAAGCCCGATTAGGTCGGTCAGGGCGAAGCGTTTTTATGCCAATGGGACGGGCGGTCAGGTCGGCTATTTGCAAGCCGGTTGAATTAGCCTTTTTGTCAATCATAACAAGTTCGTAAGGCAGTTTTTTATTTAAATAATTGGCCCCATCGCAAATTCGCCTGAAACACAGCTCCAGTTCTTCATCTTCCTTCTTGCCTCTTCTTTCCACGACAACAGGTGTCATCTCATCCGATTGCCCCACATCTGCAAGATACCGAGAAACTCTCTCAAGTCCAAATCCCAGCGAAATCTCGTAAGGATTTTCAGGTCTGATGTATTGGCTCGCCAATTTGTTCTTATCGATTACCGATGCTATGATGGAAAAAGGTGCACTGTCGATTAACCGCGTTAACTCGCTAATGAAATCTTCTCTTGTGGCTCTTTCAAACAGGATTGTAAATTCATTCTTCGGTTTTCTTATTTCGTGCTCATGAAGAACAATCTCATCATGTCCCCAATACTTCATCTTAAACCGTGCAAGAGCAGGGATGATTCTATCTATGTATTCCTGTTTTTGGAATATGCAGAAGATAAGCACGAAAACGGGATATTCAGGAGCAATACTTACAAGCCCATGATCACCGCTTTCATCAACGTAGACAATATAATCGC
>CAYNDE010000363.1:0-2015 GCA_964395535.1 uncultured Pirellulales bacterium | reverse complement strand
ATTGAGCCTGATTTGTGCGGAATCTGAGATAAAACCCTTTGAACCTGATCAGGACAGTCCGCCTGAAATCGGCTGATATGCCTGCGTAGGAAAGTGATTGGCCTAAAAATTTTTAGACTTTTGATTTGAATCGCTTCCGGCAGGAGCGATTTTTTTGTTTTATGAGCGAGTAATCAAAATGACAACACAATTACAGGCTGCAGGAACTGGTAATATTACCGAACAAATGAAATTTGTTGCCGAAACTGAAGGCCTCAGTGCCGAATTCATCGCTGAACAGGTAGCTGCCGGCAAAATGGTAATACCGGCAAATAAAATGCATATAAAGAGCAATTTACGACCTGTCGGCATCGGCCGGGCGGTAACAACCAAAGTAAATGCAAATATCGGCACCAGCAGCGCAGGTTCATCAATAGAAGCTGAAATCGAGAAGATGCGGACAGCCCTTGAAGTCGGCGCAGATACTATTATGGATTTAAGTACCGGCGGCAGCCTCGATGAAACCCGCCAAAAACTTTTATCGCAGTGCCCGGTACCTTTCGGGACAGTGCCGATTTATCAGGTTATTGAATCAAGGGTGGTAGAGGAAATCGACGGCAAAACAATCCTCGAAACAGTAGAAAAACAGGCTAAACAGGGTGTTGATTTTTTCACTATTCACGCCGGCGTCCTCAAAGAATACCTGCCGCTTGTCAAAGACAGAGTCGCCGGCATCGTCAGCCGCGGCGGAGCACTGCTGGCCAAGTGGATGATTTATCACAACAGGCAAAATCCTATGTACGAGATGTTCGATGATTTGTGCGACATAATGGCAGAATACGATGTCTGCTTTTCACTCGGTGACGGCCTGCGGCCGGGTGCTATCGCTGATGCAACCGACAAGGCGCAGCTTGCCGAATTAAAAACACTCGGTGAGCTTGTTTTAAGAGCACGCCAAAAAAACTGTCAGGTTATGGTCGAAGGCCCAGGCCATATTCCATTTGACCAGATACAGTACAATATGGAAATTGAGCAAAAACTCTGTCACGATGCACCCTTTTATGTCCTCGGTCCCGTCGTAACCGATATCGCCGCAGGATACGACCATATAACCTCGGCAATCGGCGGGACGGCTGCCGCTTTTTACGGGGCCTCTTTTTTATGCTATGTCACTCCACGCGAACATTTAGGCCTTCCCAACGCTGATGACGTCCGGACAGGCGTCGTCGCAGCAAAAATCGCAGCACACGCAGCAGACATCGCCCGGGGCCTTAAAGGCTCTGCAGAAAGAGACAAAATCCTGAGCATTGCACGAAGCAGCCTCAACTGGCAAAAACATCTTTCTGAATCGCTCGACCCGGCAACAGCAGAGCGTATGTACCGCGAGGCCTGCGAAAGAGCAGCCGACAGCCGGGTGACAAGCGCCGATTATTGCACTATGTGCGGCCAGCAATGGTGCAGTCTCAGAATAAACAAAGAAATCCAAAAATTTATTAGCCGATAGTTTATAGTTTATAATCATCGGGCAAGGGAGGGTTTTTGCTTTGACAATATGGCCACTAATGATTATAATGTTTATTGTAAATTAAAAGAGGATGAATAGGAATTAAGGGAATTACATACGTTAAAGGACAGGTAAAGGGGCCGCGAGGTAAGCCGGCGTCGGTAAAGTTTCTTATAGATAGCGGGGCAACTTATACTCTGCTTCCCAAGGCGGTGTGGAAAAAGATTGGATTGAAGCCGAAACGTAAGATGTCTTTTACACTGGCTGACGGCAGTCCAATAGATAGAGCGGTTTCGGAAGTATATCTAAAGCTTGCCCAGGGGCAAGCCCACACGCCGGTGATTTTAGGCGAGGAAAATGACCAGGCATTGCTGGGAGTCGTTACATTAGAGATTCTCGGCCTTGTCTTTAATCCTTTTGATAGAACCCTTCAGCCAATGCGAATGTTGTTATGTTAATAACAAAGCAGCGGCTTCGTCAGGTTTTCATTGAGTCCAGCTCGATAAAGGCGACGGGTACAAAGATAAAGACC
>CAYNDE010000362.1:0-2037 GCA_964395535.1 uncultured Pirellulales bacterium | reverse complement strand
CCTTCCATCGGGTCGTAAAATCTCTGCGACAGGTCAACCGTATTTACCATTAACCCTGCCTTGTTCCGCTGAAGCTGCTTTACAATCTTACCGTCCGGCCGGATAAAGCACGATGGATATGGCGAATAATAGCCGCTTGAATTACTCATACTGGCCCAGAACGCATTTGTCGCTGCACGGCACTGCATACTTTGGCGCATTATATCACTATGCACGCTCGGCCCTTTCTGATGCGCATTATAAAACGACTGGAATATACATTTGACGCCTCTTTTATAAAGCTCTCTATAAATTTCAGGAAACCGAATATCGAAACAAATCAGCATCGAGCATTTCACGCCGTTTATCGTAAAGTAAACGAATCTATCACCCGGCGTATATCTTTTCAGCTCTGCTTTTATGCAAAACCGCTTATCGTATCTGCACTGAACTTGGCCCTTAGGATTGATAAGGTACAAACTCTGATGCGGTCTATCTTTTCCGCCTGTGGTGAGCTTCGTCGAACCATTGATTTTATGTGCACTTCCAAACACGACGTAAATTTTGTTTTTGGCCGCTGCCTGCTGTATTTTTTTAGTTTCGCCTCGTAGCAAATCCCAGTCGTAATCGACAAAGTTTGGTACATCTATTCCGCCGTAACCGCTAAGCGCAGATTCCGGAAAATGCACAATTTCCGCCCCCGCCCTCGCCGCTTTTTTAACATAGCTACATATCTGATTGCCGTTCCGCCTGACAGAACCCCCTACTGCAAACTGACACGTCGCTACCTTTAAAATTCCCTTAGCCACAGAGTTTTTCCTTAATTTTTCAGGCCATTTTACGGCTAATTTTGGTGAAACAGAAGCCAATTATTTGTCTCAAAAGAGGACGCGGAACAAAGAATACAGAATAAAAACGAAAAACGCTTTTAGATATAGTGAGCCGATAGAGACTACCTATTTTAACAGAATTGGGTTTGAAATTGGGTTCGTTTCGGGAAAACAAAGCCAATTTTGAGCTAAAATTGGGTTTGAATTGGCTTTGTTTGGCTTTGTTTTTGGGAATGAAAAAGGCAATTAAATTGCCATAAGTATATGTATTATAGGTACTTATATCATTTCGAGTGATCTTAAAATTGGCTTTGTTTTGCAAAAAAAGGTGTGATTTGCGCGCTGTGCCCTCGTCGCTAGCAACGAGGCTAACCGAAGTCGCCGTACCGGCGACCGCTAAACTAGATAACTCCTTATGGTGTAAGTTGTTAAACATCCGCTACTCCTTGTTTTTAATTTATTAATTATGATTTATTATTTATTGTTGTTATGTAACTCCTTAAGGAAAAAGAAGTTATGAAATAAGATTTTCTGGGCCTGCTGGCCGATACGTGAGGAACTGCCCTCCCAACGTGTGTTTGCTAACACACAAATTCTTTATACCACAAATTGAAGTAAAGTCAAGGAAAAATCCGAAGCACTAAATCCGAAATCCGAAACAAATTCAAATTACCAAAATTCTAATTACATAAACGTAATCCAACCACGGATTAACGCGGATTTACACGGATTAAAATTGATTAACTTTTTTTGACACTGATTTACACAGATTAACACGGATTTGGCGGAGAAATATTAACAAAAATGGGCAAAAGTGTCCTATTTACTAACAAAAAACAGTTATTCAATAGGAACTTCCTTGCTCCCGCCGGGACCTGAGTGAGTTGCTCTTAACTCAAGTTCTACACCTCCGGTAACATAAAAATGTTCGTCGATATTATTGTAAACACTGATAGTGAATTCTTTTCTATTCTCTGAGGGCAGATATTTTACCGGATACTTCGTACCGTATTTTCCATACATAGTTCCATACATATTGGGGTCCCGTTCAGATACTACCCATCCCTGGATTTTCTCGGGGCATATGCCATTTGTGTCAGCTATAGACTGAATTTCTTTTCCTACTTCCATAGCATACTTATTAGCTGAAAAACGCGATTGTTGGACAAAAGAAAATACAATCAGAAAAATACAAATCGTTAATATGGGGCGTACAAACCTTGTTTTG
>CAYNDE010000361.1:0-2039 GCA_964395535.1 uncultured Pirellulales bacterium | reverse complement strand
CCACTCTTGGAGAGGGGGAAGTTTTTTTCTGAAAAGGGGCTGCGCCCCTCTTAAAATTCCCGCAAATTTTTTGCCAAAATTAGAGGAAAAAACCCTTGACAAACACTACATATTGTGTTATCTTTGTCTTTACCCACAACATAGTGTAGTATTTGTCATGAACTGTCCTTATTGTGATTATACCGACTGCAAGGTCATAGACTCCCGTGATGCCGGCGATGGGATACGCCGCCGGCGCCAGTGCCTTAAATGCGGCGCCCGTTTTACCACCTACGAAAGACTGCACCCCGGCAGCCTCTTCGTCATCAAAAAGGACGGCCGCCGGGAGGAATTTGACAGCGCCAAGCTGCTGACCGGCATCCGCAAGGCCTGTGAAAAGCGCCCCCTCCCCACCGGCACCGTGGACAAGCTGGCCGACGATATTGAAGCCGAACTTTACCGCCAGGGCAAGGCGGAGGTGCCCGCTACCGCCGTCGGGGATATGGTAATGGAGCGGCTAAAGGGCCTGGACCACATCGCCTATATCCGCTTCGCCAGCGTCTACCGGGACTTCACCGATATCACCACCCTTAAACGGGAGGTGGATACCCTGCTCAATGCCGGAACCCAAATCTCTCCCCCACCCGGCCAGCTGCCCCTGCTGCCCGATGAGGAGCTAACCGCCGCCGCCAGGGGCCGGAGGAGGCGGACATGAGCCCTGGCTAATTATGGTAAATAAACGAAAAACTAGGAGGAGGGACATGGACATTGGGTTTAAAGATAAACGAACAAGCGACATAAAGAAAATCTGGCAATTCTTAAATAGACACATGGGAGAGCGCAATCTTAGACCCTTTCAAATTTCAGAAGTAACAGACTACAGTATAGATCATATAGAACAAGGATTAGCTGGGGAACCTATACCAATAACGTACCCATTTATACTTAAATTAGTTTTTTACCTTGGATTAGTTTCAGCACGTAGAGGAAATTACGAAGATAAGCACTTACCCACATATGATGAATGCGTGAAACTCTTAGAACTACCAGATGAGCCGCCGCAACAGTGTAACCTTTGGGATGAATAGGCTGGAGATATTAGCCAAAATGACACTACGTAACAATCAGACCGTAACGCCAAGAGTGGTTACTTTTGAAGATGCAATGAACCTAGCAATTGGTCGTGCGAAAGAGCTGGTATCCTACTTAATCAAAAAAAGAGGACACGCCAAACCACCCTTTAAGCCGGAAGAGTTCGCCAACCTACGAGGAATTAAAAAGATTCTAAAAGCAGATTTAGGTAATGTGAGCGCTGTTTTGTTTAGATTTGCCGCAGGTGGTGTTATCAAAGTAAATCAAACAGATAGCCAATCGCGCCAGAATTTTTCTTGTATGCATGAAATTGCGCACGATATACTTCACGAACTTAAGCTGCAACTTAACACAAACTATATTGAATATAGGACAGCTAATCCACAAGCGCTGGCGACAGAAGTTTCTAAAGTAAGAGAGCGGATATGCGAAGCAGTTGCAGCAGAACTGATAATGCCAGAATTTATTTTCGGGAAATATTTGTCAGGTTTTGGTATTTCGGTATACTCAATTGAGCGGTTAGCCAATATCTTCCAGGTATCTATTCGTGCCGCTGCCTGGCGAATTGCCGAGGTTAGTGAAAAGCCCTGTATTTACCTTCTGTGGAAACCTTGGATAAGAAATAGATCCAAAGGACTTCGCTTAGCTTTGTGTGTAGGCCAAGGAAGAAAGTCAAGCGGTAAAAGTGACTATATTCCACTGCATACTTATGTACGCCCACCGTCAGCATTGCATCAAGCCTACGAAAATGATATAGCTGTTAAGTCTTTTAAAAGTTTTAAACTTGATACTGGTGTCAAGCGTTGCGCTATGGAATCCAAGGGTTTTGGTCGCGGTGAAAACAGACATGTTGTTTCTCTAGCCTTTCCTGGTAGGTGAATTAAAGAAAAATTTAAATCTGGAGGACATAGTGCCGGCCAACAAGGCCGAAATAAACCACACCCGCATTGCCCGCTCTATCTTCGCCA
>CAYNDE010000360.1:0-2040 GCA_964395535.1 uncultured Pirellulales bacterium | reverse complement strand
ATATTCGGTGCGCATCTGCCGAAACAGATAGCTGTTGACTACGGCGAAAATATGGATTAAGCTATCCGGCTAACTGATTTTAGTAATACGTTAATGTTGAATTATATTTTTATTTGATGGGGCTGTGATGGCGAAGATTAAGAATTACTTTTTCCGCGGTCTTGCGGTTATCCTGCCGACCATAGTGACGATATGGATCTTCATGTGGAGCTATAATTTTATACAGGAAAATATAAGTAACCATATTAATAGGGGACTTGTATTTTTGATGTACAAGATTCCGTTTGTGTTTCCGGGCTGGACTAAGGAGGCCCTGGAGGCGTTCTGGGTAGAAGGATGGGGGGCGATTGCGGGATTTATTATAGCATTGGTGGTTGTTGTTCTGGCGGGATTTGTATTTGCGAGCGTGATAGGCAGGGCTTTGTGGCAATTAATCGAAAGCTTTATAATGAATACGCCTCTGCTGCGGCGGGTTTATCCGTATGTGAAACAGGTTACTGACTTTTTGCTGACGCCGGAAGAGCAGAAGAAGTTTTTTTCGCGGGTAGTTGCGGTCGAGTATCCTCGCAAAGGAATATGGTCGATAGGTTTCGTGACGGGGTCGGGCCTGAAAGAGGTGTCTGAGAATCAAAAAAAAGAGTTTTTGACAATCCTTATACCTAACTCACCGATGCCGGTTACAGGTTACGTAATAGTGGTTCCGAAGGAAGATACAATACCTATTGATATGACGATTGAGGAGGCATTTCGATTTGCCATCAGCGCGGGAGTGATAGCACCCGGTAAAAGGTTTAAAGAAATACAAGGCAAATGAGGATTTCATAAGGAGGACAGGATGAGACTAAAAATATCCGTTCTTATAACATTGATAGTTGCCGGTGTATTTTGTTTTTTGACGGGCGGCTGCAGCAAAACACCGAAACAATCATCAGAAGAGGATAAATCGGCAGGTGCGAGGGAAAAGGAGCAGCCGAAGGCAGCTTTCACGGCGAAGTCTTTTGATTTGAGCCAGGTCCGGCTTCTTGACGGGCCTTTCAAGGATGCGATGGAACGCGACCGCAGGTATCTTTATCAGTTAGAGCCGGACAGGTTTCTGCATACGTTTCGGCTTAACGCCGGTCTTGAAACAACGGCGAAGCCTTACGGTGGTTGGGAGAGTCCTGATGTCGAGCTTCGCGGACATAGTATCGGCCATTATCTGTCGGCGTGCTCGATGATGTATGCGAGCACGGGCGATGAAGAACTGAAAAAAAGATGCGAGTATATAGTTGCAGAGCTGGCTAAGTGTCAGAAGGCGCTTGGCTCGAGCGGTTATCTGAGCGCGTTTCCGGAGAGTTTCATAGACAGAGTCGTGGCGGGGCAGCCTGTGTGGGCGCCGTGGTATACGCTTCATAAGATTTACGCGGGGCTGATTGATACCTATCTATACTGCGATAATGAGCAGGCACTTGAGGTGGTCAAAGGGATGGCAAGCTGGGCGAAGGGCAGAAGCGATAAGCTGAGCGATGAGCAGTTTCAGCGGATGCTTGGAAATGAGTTCGGGGGGATGAATGAGGCATTTGCGAATCTTTACGCGATAACAGGCGAAGCGGAGCATCTTGAGCTTGCGAGGCGTTTCGACCATGGGGTGATATTTGAGCCGCTTGCTGAGGGCAGGGACAGTTTGCGAGGTCTTCATTCGAATACGCAGATACCGAAGATAATCGGGGCGGCGCGTGAGTATGAGTTGACCGGAGAGAAGAGATATTACGATATAGCATCATTTTTCTGGGACACGGTTACAAGCTGTCGGATGTATTCGATAGGCGGGACGAGCAACTACGAGTCGTGGCGTACACCGCCTTGCGTGCTGGCAGGAGAGCTGAGCGTTGAGTCGGCGGAGAGCTGCTGTACGTATAATATGCTGAAGCTGACCAAACATCTTTTCCAGTTGTCGGGTGATATAAAGTACGCGGATTACTATGAACGGGCACTTTTCGACCATATACTGGCATCGCAGAGTCCTGAGAACGGGATGATGATGTATTACATAGCGATGAA
>CAYNDE010000359.1:0-2044 GCA_964395535.1 uncultured Pirellulales bacterium | reverse complement strand
CAAATACTCAACTTTGTGAGCGTTGAGTAACTTCAAAAACTCTTTGAAGTCGCTCGGCAAACGGACCATAGCCATAGATAATCTGCCTCATTAACTCAACTGCTTCGAGACGCTCATAAGGGCTCCTGGAGAGCCAGTACTCCTTTTCGTCCGACTCATCGAAAATAGAAGCAACCTTGAAAACATCTCTTCGCAACTTTGGAAAATCAGTCCTGTCCATAACATAATTATACCATAAAAAGACGATACTGTAAAAAACATCTTTCTGTTTTTCCTGCTCTGATACATATCAATCGACAATAAGCACTGATTCCGATATAATAATATGCTATGAGAATTGACGTATTAACCTTATTTCCGGAAATGTTCGAATCGCCGCTGGCGCACTCGATTATAAAAAGGGCGCAGGATAACAACATCATCCAAATAGTCCTTACAAATATCAGGGACTTTACAACTGACAGCTACAAAAAGGTTGATGACAAACCTTACGGGGGCGGGCCGGGTATGGTTATGATGTGCCAGCCGGTATTCGACTGCGCAGAACACGTCCGCAAGCAATCAGATGAAAAAGGCAGAACCATACTGCTGACGCCCCAGGGACAAAAATTCGACCAGGAAAAGGCAGTCGAGCTGAGCAAAGAAAAGCGTCTTGTTCTCATTGCCGGCAGGTACGAAGGATTCGATGAAAGGATACGCATCGGCCTTGACGCCGAGCAAATCTCCATCGGTGACTATGTCCTAAGCGGCGGCGAGCTGGCTGCTCTGGTCATTATTGACGCTGTTGTGAGACTTCTGGCAGGCGCACTCGGAGACGAAACGTCGGCTCTCGATGAATCCTTCAGCGAATCAATCGCCGGCTGTCTCGAATATCCTCAATATACAAGACCTGAGGTCTTCCGTGATATGAAAGTGCCTGAAATCCTGCTTTCCGGAGACCATAAAAAAATAGCCGAATGGCGACAGCAGCAAACCATCGCAAGAACAAAGAAATGGCGGCCTGACCTGCTCGGTAAATAAAATCCATAAAAATACTTGCCTCAATCAAAAAATCAGCTATAATTCGCCCTTTATCTAATATTATGAGCTATATCAAAACAAAGCACTGAGTAAAAAATAGAACAGGAAATATACCGGTGAAAACTAAATTGCTTGAAACAGTCGAAGGCAAAAGTTTGAAAAAAGATATCCCGCATTTCGAAACCGGCGATACTGTCGATGTTTACTGCAGGATAAAAGAAGGTGATAAGGAACGTACGCAGGTCTTTACGGGGACCGTAATTGCCCGCCGCGGACGCGGAATCAATGAGACCTTCACTGTCAGAAGAATCGTGGGAAATGAAGGTGTCGAAAGAATATTTCCACTCCACTCGCCGAACATTATCGACATAAAACCGGTAAGAAGCGGCAAAAGAAGACGAGCAAAACTATACTACCTGCGGAAAAGGGCAGGCAAATCCGTTCGGCTGGCACACAGACACACAGACCACACGGCTATAAAATAAAAACTGCCGGCTGGGCAAAACTATACACCACAGGCAAAATCCTTTAAGACTATGTTGCTGTTAAAAAGACAAAAGCTGTTAGATAAAGAAATTCTCGGCCGGTGGGGTGAAAAACGCTGCGAAAAATTCCTCAAAGCTCAAGGCCTTTTCCCACTTACAAAAAATTACTCCTGCAAAGCCGGCGAAATTGATTTGATTATGGTAGATGCCAACCGAACAATTGTCTTTGTCGAAGTCAAAACAAGAACGGACGAGTCCTTCACACCCGCCGAAACACTCATCACAGCCGAAAAGCAGCAAAAAATATACAAAACCGCCCGCTACTTTTTAACCGTTAACGATATTGAAAACCGCCCCTATCGCTTTGACGTCGTTACAATCACACTCGACGGAGCCGGCACTGAACAGATTAACCATTACAAAAACGCCTTCGTAAGATAAGCTGCCGTATTTACAAAATTACCAGCAAAAGTTATCATTGCCCAATAATGGAACTTATAGATACTCACTGCCACTTAACTTTTGAGCAATTAGCCGAC
>CAYNDE010000358.1:0-2052 GCA_964395535.1 uncultured Pirellulales bacterium | reverse complement strand
GGGTCATCTTCGAGCATCTTATAATACTGAGCTGCCTCTGCATCTCCCTTACCCATAATTGTCTTTGCCCTGGCATCAGCCGCCGCCAGAAGCTCGGTTCTCATCGAGTCGGCCTCGGTTTCAATCTTGACTTTCTGCGCTTCGCCCTCGGCTTTGGTCTTTTCAGTCATCTGTGTTCTTTCTGCCCGCATCCTCTCGAACACGTCCTTTGTAGTATCAGCCGCGATTTTAAGCTGCTTTATTCCGAGGTCCACTACTTCTATCCCGTAATCCTTTCTTACGGTCTCTTTTAGAATCCCAAGCATCTTTGCCTGAATATCTTCTATTTTAATCTGCGATACATCGCTGTTTACAAACTGCGAGAAGCTGAATTGGCCTATCACGCTATTCTGTGTATCGTTAAGCTGACTGTGCAGTTTGTTTTCCGCCTCTTCTACCGTCCTGACTGAATTTCGAAAGTCCAGCGGCTCCGCAATTTTCCAGACGACATAAGTCTTTACAATAATAGGTACAGCCCCTTTTGTGGTCGTCTCTGCAAGGTCTGCTTCGAAAACTTTCAGCCTTGTATCGTATTTCTCAACGGTTTGTATCGGCGGCGGCCACTTGAAATACCAGCCGGGCTTTGTAATCGGCTCTTCGCTCGGATTATCAAAGGTCAATACGAGAGCCGACTCGGTCTCTCTGACCTGAAAGGAAAAAAGAGACAATCCCAAAACCGCGATAACCAACAATACAAAAATCGTAATAGCTAAACTTTTCATTTTCCTGTACTCCCTTCCATTCCCGTTACATCAGGCAAACCCATCATAAGTTTTTCTGTCAGGTCAATAATTTCTGTATGATACTGGTCACTATCCGCAATAATAACATACTTTCGTATGTCCTTAAGCGCCTCTTCGTAAGCCTGCAATCTCTGCTCGTGAATGTAAATAGCCGGCGCGGCATTGTAGGCCTGTATCTGGCCGGCAAATCTTTCACCGTTGCCCCTGGCTATAACAGCTTTCTCATAGGCATAACTTTGAGCCTCGCGAAGCGTCTTGAATATATCACCGCTGGCTGCCGCAAATGATTCATCAAGTTGTTCTGCGATTTCGGCAGCCCTGGCTGAATCCTGCTGCTCTCTTGCCTGCTGGTATTCAGCCGCAAGCCCATAAATCTTCTCGGAGTTTTCCAATGAACCTGCAAGGGTGCTCAATGTCTTGTTGCTCTTTGCCTGTGCACCAAGGATAAGGGCCTGTTTTTTCTGTATCGCCCCGACAACCTGCTGGTAATCCACCGCAACTTCAGGCGGAGGATGTATGCCCTGAAGGCCGACAAAGACTATCTCCACTCCTAATCCCGCCTGGTCTGCGGCCGTCTGCATCTGTTCGGTTAATATCTTCTTGGCTTCCAGGCGGCCGGCACCGAGCAGACTATGAGCCAAATCCGCTTCCGTATCAACCTCTATTGTCGAACCTGCCGCAAAGCGGGTAAGTTTCTCATAACAAATAGCCTCCAGCATCCTTTCCGATTCATAACCTGTCGAGCCGTCATCTTTTTCATAAACACCATAATTATAAAGAAATGAGTTCAAATCCTTGACATGGTACTGAACCGGGATTGCGGCAATAACAAGACTGACAGGCACATCATCGGCTGACATTTTTTCCGTGCTCTGGCGGCTCGCCACAAGCAGCTTGTACTCCTCTTCGTAATGCTGAACTCCCCAAAGTTTCGGCCCACGCTCCGGCATACCTGTTTTAGGGTCGATTTTGTGCTTATATCCTATCGTAAGCTCCATAACCCTTTTTGCAGGATACTTATAAACCTTGTCAATCGGCCAGGGCCATTTAAAGCTCAGGCCCGGCTGATATATCTTAACTTTAGCGCTGGCCTTTATCGGATTGCCGAAATGCTCCACTATAGCCTGCTCATCAGGCCCTATCACCACTATGCAGCTCAAAAAATACAAAGCCGCGGCTGCAAACAAAATCAGCGGTACTATCGCCTTTTCCAGTAGCTTATAAAACCACGTCTGAGAAACCTTAAAGCCGAACTGGTAATCTATAGCGC
>CAYNDE010000357.1:0-2065 GCA_964395535.1 uncultured Pirellulales bacterium | reverse complement strand
GCGACGGCGGTTATGTTCGCAAAGCAGGGCAGCTTCGTCGGTGTGCATTTTTTCAGGACACAGCAGGGCGGCGAAGATACACTCGAGCAGGTAAAGCAATACAGTGACGGCGTTCTGCTGAAAGCGGATATGCGAAACGAAGAGCAGGTCAACAGTATGGTTGAATTCTTCGCAGGTGAGGCAGGCGGTATCGATGTCCTTGTAAATAATGCGGGCACGCTCATCGCACGCTACGATTTCGAAGATGCGCCTGTCGAATATCACGATGATATCTTCGCTACAAACTGCAGAAGTGTATTTTTGGCGACGAAGGCGGCCTTGCCTTATCTGAAAAAGAGTAAAGGCTGTATCGTCAATATCGGCTCGGTCGGCGCTTTTAGCGGCGGCGGGGGCGGCTCAGGTATTTACGCCGGTGCAAAGGCGGCCGTCCAGACTGAGACTATCGCTATGGCTAGCGAATTCGCAAGATACAAAATCCGGGTAAACTGTGTTGTCCCCGGCCTTATCGAAACCCGGTTTCACGAGCAGTTCAGCACACCTGAAAGAAAAAAACAGATTGCCGCCCAGACACCTCTGGGGCGAAACGGCACAGCCGAGGATGTCGCAAAGGCGATACTGTTTCTGGCCAGCAGCGATGCCGCCGCCTTTATTACCGGAGCATACATCGCCGTCAATGGCGGCCTGTATATGAGAACATAAAGCCCTAAAGGGCGTATAACTTGTAAAAAGGGCTGCTTTCTGGTAGAATACTTACCTATGAAATTTACAAAAATCGCTAATCGAATCGTGATGTACATCACCGGCTCGGTTCTTATCGTCGCCGGCATACTCAAGGTCCATCAGCTTCTAACCGAGCCCGTCATATCGGAAGGTTTTTGGGAATCCTGGGCATTTATTGTGATACAGATACCTCTGGAATTGGGTCTTGGAATATGGCTTCTCTGCGGCCTGTTCAGAAAAGCCGCCTGGCTGCTTGCCGTTATCTCTTTCGGCGGCTTCATCGCAGTTACGTTGCAAAAAGCACTCGTTGGCGAATTATACTGCGGCTGTTTCGGCACCGTGCAGGTCAATCCCTGGATAACTGTTTCAGCCATCGATGTCCCGATTTTTCTTTTACTGCTTATTTTTAGGCCCAAAGGTGAAAAGTTTTTGCCGCCACCCTGGCCGTCCGCAGAGCACTTCTTCGGTGTGGCGCTGCCTACATTTGTGATTCTCGCTTCGATTGTCCCGGTCCTTATTTTCAACAGGGTCGAAAGAGAGGAGCTTTGGACCCAAAACGTACAGGGCTCAAAAAACGATTCACAGCAGAACCCATTGCATATTTCTGATACAAACGAGACAACGACTGATGCAAACCAGATAACAGTTGCACAAGAGCAGTGGGCAATGCTTGAGCATATCGATATCGCAGATTCGCTTCGCTCCGGTGTTGTTATTGTCCTTTTCTATCATGATGACTGCCCCGATTGCAAGGAGGCTATACCGGTATATGAGCAGTATAATCAGCTATACAAAACCGATGACCTGCATTTTGCATTCGTTGAAATCCCGCCCTACGGGAACGAAGAGGATAATCCCGTCCCGCCTGATACCACCTGCCTGACGGGCAGGCTCGATACAAGCCGCAAATGGCTCATTCAGACGCCTCTTGTCGTCATTATTACCGACGGCCTTTTAGTCAAATTCTGGGAGGGCGTCGCTCCTGATGACGTGCAAATCTTCGAGGCAATGGAGCAAAAGTAAAAACCAATCCCAACTTAATAATTCGCCGGATTCAACGGTATTGACAATCGAGCTTTGCCTGATATAATAATTCAGAAAGCAAAATTTTCTTGTGAGGCCTATATCGAATGCAATTTTCCGCAGGGATGCAGTCCGCAATGTCAAAAAGGCGAAGGACAGCTTGCAGAAAGCAATGGCTAATTGAACCTCTCAGCAAGGATGCAGCCGCACTTGCCCGCTCACTGAATGTTTCTGCTCTTTTGGCGCAAATTCTTATCAATCGTGGTATTACTGACACACAGCAGGGACTGGAATTCTTAAGGCCGAAGCTTACCAGCCTCAT
>CAYNDE010000356.1:0-2068 GCA_964395535.1 uncultured Pirellulales bacterium | reverse complement strand
CAGCACATCGATATCAAAATCGCCTGCATCCCCGGCCACAAAGACCCCTGCGATTTCCTGCTCAGCGCCGGAAGGGAAAAATTCGAGCAGCTTATCAATAGCGCCGTCGATGTTTTCACCTTCAAATGGGACAGGCTAACACAAAGCCTCGGCAAAAACGACACCATCGTCGAAAGAAAAGCTGCTGTAGATGAGTTTTTGCAGACGATAGCGAACGCAATGCAGGCAGGTTCGCTCGACCCTATTGAAAAAGGCCTCATTGTAAATCACCTCGCCTCTATCATAGGTCTGGAGGCAAAGCAGATAAACAATCTGCTCGCCACGCTTCTCAAAAGGGTTGAAAGGGCGGCAGCCTATCAGTCGCAGGAGCAAAAGTTCGGCTCCGCCGATTTAGGTCAGGGCGGCTTCGCCGTCGCACAGCGGCAGGTCATCGAGGTGCTGCTAAATCGAGCCGACCTTTTTAAATCGATAAAAAACAGAATTTCTCCTGAGCTTTTTGACGTACCCGTGCTCAGGCAGATTGCACAAATCCTTTTTAAGCTGTTAAAAAAGAAAACTAAAATTACCCTCGCCGATATACTTGCTGAAACGGACTCGGTTGAGCTTGCAAATGTAATTGTCGAGCTCGAAAGACAGGGCGGTGAAAAGGGAAATTTCGAATCTTCTCTTGACGATGCAGTTGAAGCTATGCACAGGTTCAGCCAGAAACAGAAAAGGGCAGAAATAAAGGAAATTAAGGATAAAACTGAGTATTTGAAGCAGGCTTATGAAGATAGCAGAAAACAAAACGGTCATAATATAGGTATGATTTAAAAAACAACTGCTTAAAACCTTAATACTCGTTTTATCGCTCTTTGGAAAATTTACGTTTTTACTTGCACGAAAGATTTTTCAAGGCATTACAAATTTGCATTATTAGGTAGTTTTATAGGACACTTTAATATGGCGAAGAAAAATGAAAAAAAGGAAAATAAAGAGAACAAAGCCGACGAGCCTGAAACTTCGAAACCTACTGCACCCGTCAAGCAAGGTACTATCGAGCAGCAGATAAAGCTCATTCTTGAGAAAGGCAAAAAGAAGGGCTTTTTAACTTATGATGAGATAAACGAGGACCTGCCCGACGAAGCCGTCAGCCCTTCCCGGCTTGACGGCCTGCTGGCGACTCTCGAGGAGATGGGCATCAGCCTTCTTGACGAGGCCGAGGTCGAAAAGGACAAGCAGGAGGATTTCGAAGTACCTGAAGAAGAGCAGGCCGAAGAAGAGCAGCTCGAAGAGGACAAAATCCTCGAAAAGCAGCTCGTCGGCGCCGAAGTAACCCGCCGCACCGATGATCCTATTCGAATGTATCTGACGCAAATGGGTGAGATTCCGCTGCTGACGCGGAGGCAGGAGATTGAGCTGGCCCGGAAGATTGAGCTCTCAAGGATGGCGTTCAGGCGTAAAATGCTGGAGAGTGACTACTGTGCGAGAAACGCTATCGGGCTGCTGGAGCAGGTGCAGGACGGGACGCTGTCGTTCGACAGGACGATGAAAATCAGCACGGCTGACAACCTGATTCGAGCGGTAATCAAGAGACGGCTGCCGATTAATCTGCAGACGGCAAACAGGCTGCTGGAAATCAACCGGGGGCTTTTTGATAAATTTACGGCGGTCGATGATATCGAGATTAAAAAAAGGCTTGTAAAGAGGATATCCAGAAATAAACGTAAAGTAGCGACACTTCTGGAAGAGCTGAGCCTGCGAACGAGCAGGATACAGGCGATGAAAAATAAGCTTCACGGTATCAGCCAGAAGATGCACCAGCTTGAGCAGATGATAGGTGAAGGGCCAAACAACGGTATGACGGCAGAAGATATCGAGGCGGCAGGACAGGAATTGGGCGGAATGATGGAACTGGTGGTAGAGACCGCAGGGCAGTTAGACAAGAGACTGCGGGCAATCGACAGGATATTCGTACAATACGAGGAGACGAAACGAACACTGTCAAGCGCGAACCTGCGATTAGTAGTTTCTATCGCCAAGAAGTACCGCAACCGGGGTTTGAGCTTTCTTGACATAATCCAGGAAG
>CAYNDE010000355.1:0-2073 GCA_964395535.1 uncultured Pirellulales bacterium | reverse complement strand
TTGCCCTCGATACGCTCGGCACTAAAAACGTTCTCGCCTGCATAGCTACCGGGCCATCACTTCCCGAAAATCAATACAAACAGGCCCTGAAGGTCGCAAAAAAAATCGGTGCGAAAATTTTAACTGTCGAACCTAACGAAATGGACGATTCAAAATTCACCGCCAACAAAGCCGACCGGTGCTACCACTGTAAAACTCACCTGATGAAGCTCTTAACCGGAATTGCAAAAGACAGGGATTTCAATAACGTTATTTGCGGCCATAACTACGATGACAAAGACGACTATCGGCCGGGCCAGCTCGCAATAAAAAAATATAAAATCGAATGTCTCCTCGCAGACGCAAAGCTTACAAAAAACGACATCCGCAAATTGAGCAGAAAATTAAAACTCTCTACCGCAGACATTCCCGCCTCGCCCTGTCTTGCCTCGCGAATAAGTTATAACCTGCCCATCACCACAGAAAGACTAAAACAAATCGAGCAGGCTGAAGATTTTTTAAGAAAGCTCGGCCTCGAGGAATTTCGCGTCCGCCATCACGATACAATCGCCCGAATTGAAGTCCACCCCAAGGATTTCAACAAAATCATAAAAGAGCCCAACCGCTCAAAGGTAATCAAAAAAATCAAATCTCTCGGCTTCAAATACGTAACTATCGATTTACAGGGCTTCCGCTCCGGCTCACTGAATGAGATGCTGACGAAAAAGAAAAAGGATTAGCTGCCGGATTTCGGATTAATGGCTTTATTATATTCACGTAAGGCAGCAGCCGGTGATATAAATTTAACTTTACTATTTTTGCGGTCCCAAACAGCAAGCGGACGCTTCTCTTTTTTATGCTGCTCGATCACCCCTTTTACTGCCTCTCTCATAGCAAGCATAGCCTTATCGTGCAAAGTTAAACGCTTTTTCATATACCGCCGATACTCCTGACAATATTGTTGTATAAATATTCATCGAACACTCTAATCTTACCATTTTTCTTTTCAGCTATCAATATTGGAGTTGGACCTTCGTTATTGAATAACATCCAGGAATCCGGAAACGGTTGATATAACCTGAAGAAATTGGAAATCGACCTATCAAAACGACGAATCACATCTTTAACAGGAACGTTATGCCCCCCGTGGGCAACTCTGCTCTTTATTCGAGATATCGCCAGGTCGATGTCAGGTATCCACAAAAAGAAAAGATGAATTTTATATCTCTTTTTCTTAAGAGACTTGAGCAAATTAATATATAACTTACCAGAAAGTGTCGTCTCGAAAGCAAAGTCAACTTCTTTGTTTGCAAAACCGTGAATTTCCTCAAGGACAAGCTTGCCTGCCTTTATTGCTGCTGCTCCTGGAAAAAAAGGCGAAAGTCCCTGCGCAATCAGGTCGGAATTAACAAAATTAGGACAACTTGCGTACTCAGGTAAAAACCGAGTTGCGAATGTTGTTTTACCAGCCCCGTTAGGCCCGGCGATTATATAAACGTTTCTATTCTTCATATAAAAACAGTATATCTCTCTGTCGTTTTTATCAAAAGAAAAAACTAAAACCTCTCGGCTTCAAATTGATTTACAGCTCTTCCGCTCCGGCTCACTAAACGAAATGTTGCTTGAGAGAAATTTTTAAAAACCTCTTTAGTTTATTTGTTAAGTTCTTCCCGAAGGCTTTGAGGCAGTGACGCTTCTAGCTCTGGACACTTTTCAACTATGCGGAAAATATCAGCCAAATCCTTTTGCCTCTTGCTCCTGCGCCTTTGTTTATCCATATATGCCCAGACTTTTCCCTGCAAAACATCCCCGAGCTTTGCAATCTTCATTTTGTAACCAAGAACGTTCCCATTCTCCGCGTTAGAAACAAATTTCTGATAGCGCGGGTCGGCCTGAAGCTGAATACGCAAATCGGAGTCCGGGCTTGTAATATTCACGCTATGCTCGAATTGCTCAACTTTTAATCCGCGTTCCCTGGCCGCCTTACAGATAGCCTCAATGTCTCCGACCGCCGCAACAATGTCTATATCAAGGCTAACAACAGGTTCAACATAAGCGTTCACAGCAAGGCCGCCTATCAGGCAATACTGTGAA
>CAYNDE010000354.1:0-2077 GCA_964395535.1 uncultured Pirellulales bacterium | reverse complement strand
GTAAGGGACTTTTCGCATTTTTCGGTCCTTTTTCTTTTGGGATGGGTATTGTTTCTTTTCGGCTTTATATTTGGTGTTGTTGTCTGGCATGCGAATGCTTCGAAGGGCATTGCAACACCGACCGGCACCGTGATGCTTTCGGTGGTGCCGTTATTTCTGGGATTCCAGATGCTGCTACAGGCCAGTTTGTATGACGTGAACAGTGTTCCGAAGGAGCCTTTGCAAAAAGAATATACTCAGTCAACCGACTGATTTTTCCATAGGCTTCGTGAAGACGATGATTTTCAGGGCAGGACCTTGAGGAACTCTATTGCTGCGTTGCAATACTGTTTAAATCAAATATCAGATAGGCAGGCATTCCTCCTTTATAAGTAAAGCCGTGTTTTGTGGACACTCTTTGTTGGCCTGGGACATATTCAAAGGTGTATCTTTTTCTCAGCTCGTTTATTATGGGTGTCAATTGGGGCAAGTTTGGAATGAGATAGTAAGGGTATTTACCTGTTTTGGCTTTTTCGAGGACTTCATTAATTGTTTGGGCGGTGTGTATCTGACGGTCGAGGTACCAGGCGATTTCACATTGAATGGAAGCGGCCTTGTATTCATGCTGGTCATACATCAGGCTCTCGTAGCTTAAAAGGTATTTATCGGGCGGGATTTTCCGGTTAAGCTCTTTGAACATATTTATTTTTTGTTCCGGCTGCCAGCGGTAGCTGTAATAGAAGTTTGTTCCAATCATAGAGGATATAAAGACCAGGAAAATGACTGCGGCTGCGCAAGCGACAGCGATTTTTTTATTGAGTTTTTTCATTAAATCGTAAATTATCATTACTCCCAGTGCCAGAGCGATAGCGATTGGGAAAGCTATCGGCCTTTCCCAGTACTGGTGAGGGACAAGAGCTCCTCTTAGTATCAGCAATTGAAAAATGGCGGGCAGTGCAAAAAGCCAGAATTGAGGGAATTTGTATTGATATTTATTTTTGGATTCAGCTGTTTGAGTTTCTGAGGCAGATACATAAAACTGGCCCAAAGTGAGAGCGAGTATAGCGATAATCAGTGCGGGGGCTGTAAAGTTTGTAACGGCGTGTATTCTGAACAGCTGAAACCATCTGGCCCAGGTAAGATTTTTCAATTCTCCGCTGGTAGCTCTCCATTTTGCAATCTCAATAATCTCGTGGAAGTTCCAGCCTCTGCCGGCAGAGAGGATGAGAAAATTCAGCAACAGACTGCTGATGGGCGCTGCTATCAATATTAGAAGGATGGAGAAATCGGGGAATTTCTTTTTTTTGATTTGCCTGCAGATGAAATGGACGCCGAGAGCAAGTGCGACGAAAAAGCCTTCCCATGTCATCTGCAGAATTAAAAAGAGTAAACACGCGAGAATCCACTTGTGACGATTTTTATGCGTGTTTTGTTGAGGGACTATCCCTGTGACAATCAGGTAATACCAGATTGCCAGAAGAGCAGTCGGTGTGAACCAGGTTGAGACACCCCAGACGCCGAAGTAGCCTGTGAGCGGAAATGTCGCGAAGAAAAAACCTGCAAGTAAGGCTACGCGATAGTCGGTAAGGGCCTTTAGGATTTTGATGAAGATGAGGACGGTAAGAAATGTTGCAATAAGATTTGGTACTCTTATTGCGAGCTCATTGGTACCGATTATGAGCATAGCTAAAGCGTCGAGCCAGGTTCTTCCCTGTGGATGGTCGAGGTATCGAGCGGGTTTTTGCTCCGGGGGATTTCCGACGGCAAAGGTGTCAAATCCCTTCGTGTATCCGAGGCCGTAAACCACATGTGAGCGTGCGACCCAGGCGGCGTGGGCTTCACCCCAGCTGTGCAGTCCCCAGAAGGGCCTGTCAATATCTCTGAATAATATGGTTGAGGAAAGCAGGGCAATCAGCAGCGCACAGAGCCAGAAATTGACGGTTCTATCGTTTGTTAGTGTTTTTGGAGTTGCGTTTTCGGTTTTTGGGCCATCTGTTTTTTTCATAAACGAATTCCCGAGTGTTTTTAAATATAAATCTGCGAATATTATTTCATTTGTATTTTTCGGCTAAATCTTTTATTATTTTCACGAAAAGTT
>CAYNDE010000353.1:0-2085 GCA_964395535.1 uncultured Pirellulales bacterium | reverse complement strand
GTCGATATGCTCTTGAGCATCTGCACAAGCCCGATTAGAGTTCCTATCATACCGAACGCAGGCGCCGCCGCCCCCATAAACTCAAGTATCTTTTTACCCGTGGCGTGACGCTCCTGCAGGTACTGTATCTCCAGACCCAGCAGTTCTCGTATCGATTCCGAATCCTGGCCGTCTATCAGCATCTGAAGGCCCCTAACGCAAAAAGGGTCACCCGCATTGCCCAGCTCACCCTCCAGAGCAAGTGCCCCGTCACGCCTGTTGATCGCCGAATAGTTCACCATCTTCTGCACCAGCTCCGACGGTGACACAATCCGGCTCATCAGCGTCTTCTTTATTATCGAAAATATCCCCAAAAACTGCGGCATCGAAAAATGTATCAGCGTCGCACACAGCATACCTCCGATTGTTATCGCCAGCGACGGCAAATGCACAAATGATTCAGCCCCTCCCCCTGCCACAATGGCCGCTATTATAACCAGAAAACCTAAAATCGTACCTACTACTGTTGCTATATCCATTTCTTTATTCCAATTCCGATATCGTCTTCAGCCGCTGCGACAGAACCGCCGCAAGCTGAGGTTCGCTGCTCACCATCTCCGCAAGAACCTTCGCCTTGGTCCTTTCCGTCATATAGTATAGAATCTTCACCACCTCATCGATACCGCCCGCCCCAGCCGCACCCATCTTGCTCATATTGCTGAATATCTGGCTCGCGCTGGCAGAATCCATCTTGTCATAAGTAGCCGCAACCGACACAAGATTTGCTTTCTCAGCCGCTTCGACCGTAATCCTGCTTGCAATCAGCTTATCACGCTCCTCTTTCAAAGTCGTCACCATCGATGCCAAATCGACACGAAGATTATTGAGCTTGTCAATATCCTCTTTCAATACATCCTGGGCCGTCCGCATTCTCTGCTCACGCAGCTCAAGTTCTTTAAGCTTATATTCATATTCACGAATCCTCTCTTTGGCATCATAAACCAGCCTCTTAAGCTGCTTTTCAGTCAGTCCCTTGTCATCGGACAATGCCTCTTCGCCCGTCTGCTCGTACCTCACGGATTCGACCTGTTCAGCGGCAGCCGCTTCAGCCTCCGCCGGGGCCGACACTATCGCATTCTTCGCTGTCAAAAAAGAAAATCCAAACGCCGCTGCAAAGCTTAATATCCCCGCCGCTGCTATAAGTATTATATGTTTCTTGCTCACTTCCGTTTCTCCTGTCAATCAATACAAATCACCTTTCGTGCGTATCTGCTCGTCGCCTGCTCATCCATCTGCTTTTGTTCCAGTTTTTCCTGCTCTCTTATGAATTCCTCTTTCGCCTTTTCCCTGAGTTTTTCCAGCCCTTCCTTAAATCTCCGGGCCTTCAGTACCTCAGCTATCTTTTCTTTCTTCTCCAGCTCAAGCCCTTTCGCTTTTTCCGTCAGCTCTCTGATAATCTCGTTGTTCGTCGTCGAACATTTCAAACAAAACTCCTGCTCACTCAAACGCCTTCCGCCCTCCTGGCCTGCAATCTCAGTAAGCACCTTCAAAAGTTTCCCCTTCTCTGCCAGAAGCCGCCTGCGAACCTTTATAAGCCTCTCGGTAATCACAAGAAGCTGCGACCTCTTTATCTGCTCCTGCTTGGCCTTTATGTCGAGGACACGCTGAAGTCGCCATACAAATCTTTTCATTTATCAATCTTTCTCCCGCCGCCTTCACCAAGCATTTCATCCCACGCCCGCGTAATCTCTATCAGCCGATTTTTTGTTTCCTCGAAACTGGTTCTCTCACGTATCGGCTGAATCAAAAACTCATTAATCCTCTCTATCAGTGAAATCGCTCCGTCAATCCTGCGGTTGCTGCCCGGCGAAAACGCACCGATATTTAACAAATCCTCCGCATCCGTATAAACCGCATATATCTCCTTGAGCTTCTGGGCCGCCCGCTTATGCTCTGCGCTTGTCACCACCGGCATCAGCCGGCTCACACTGCCGAGTATATCAACTGCAGGGTAATGGCCGTGCTCTGCCAGCTTTCTCGATAAAACTATATGGCCGTCAAGAAGGCTGCGCGCGCTGTCCGCCACAGGGTCGGTCAAATCATCAT
>CAYNDE010000352.1:0-2086 GCA_964395535.1 uncultured Pirellulales bacterium | reverse complement strand
ATGATGTCTTTAATTTTGAAAAGTAAGTTTTGGGTAGACAGGCGTATGAGGTGATAGTGTGATTTGTATTTGTCCTGATAATTTTGGTTACCGGAGGAAATAATGGAAAGGAAATCTGTTTGTTCGGTGGTGGTTTTTATGCTGATTTCAATTAATACTGTTAGTGTGTTTGCCGGCGTGCTTGTCAACGGCAGCTTCGAGGACGACGGTGTGATATATGACCTCACGGCCGAAGAGCCGAACGGATGGGATGTAAATTTGCCCGGTAATTTCTTCGGCTGGGTCTATAACGACTGGGTTACACACGGTTTGCTCAACCTGACAGTATATTCTGAAAAGACCGTTTTCGAGGCGAATGATATTGCTGAACTATCTCAATATGTAATTCTCGGAGACGTTAATCAGATTACTTTTGATATCAGACTTCACACACAAACCGCCGGCAGGATTTGGGACCCGAATCTCAGAACAGCACTTGTTATTATTGATGATAATGATGTTGTCTGGGAATCAAACAGTGTCGGTTCGGATGTCAGGGGTGAATATCGTAACCAGGTTATAGGTATATCAAACCAGGATTACGCCGAGCATAAGTTATCTATTGCCCTCAAATGCAATGTGTCCGAAGAAACAACCACTGAGTACTATACAGACTGGGACAATTTCAGGGTTGACATTTATTGTGACGGCGAAGGTTTCCTGGACAGCGATTTCAGCAGGGATTGTGCAGTGAATTTTTCTGACTTTGCAATGCTCTCGAATCTGTGGCGGCAGAATGTTGACCCGAATTCCAGGTATAACCTGTCGGGCGACGGTGATACTGAAACGTACGGAATTATTGATTTTTCGGATATAGAAGTTTTTACAGGGGATTGGCCCGCCGGCAGTTATGATTAGCAGGCGGTAAAAAAATAATTTTAAGGTAATCATTATGAAATCGACAAAAGGATTTACATTAATTGAGCTGTTAACTGCGATTGCGGTAAGCGCGCTGCTTTTAAGTATCTTGCTGCCTTCACTGTACAGGGTCCGCAATATGGCCAGAGAAGCCAAACAAAAAGTGCAGTTCTCTGCAATAGACCAGGCTCTGCTTGCCTGGCGAAACGATTACGGTGAATATCCAAAGTCTGATCTTTATAGTGATGTTCAAAATAATTGGTTTTGTGGTGCGCAGAAGCTTGCGGAAGCCCTTTTTGGCCTGGATTTACTCGGTTATCATCCTCTTTCAAAATTTCAGCCTGATGTTGATGTTGCTAATTTTTACCCGCCTGTGCCAAGTGAAGCAAACTTGCGGGAAAGACAAGGCCGGTATCTTGAGCTTGAAGCTGCAAATGCCTATAGACTTTTTTCTAGAGGAGCAGGCACGGGAGATGGGTTAATTGATTTTACAAGGAGGGGCTCATTTTATCCGGCAAGTTATGTCCTTTGTGATGAATTTGCAAGGCACCCCATAACCGTCGGCGTAGAAAATGAAAAGGCAGGTCTTCCGATTTTGTACTACAGGGCAAATACTTCCAGCAGGACCATATTGGGAGGGCTAAAGGAAAACAGGATATATAACGACGAAGACAATTATGATTTGGTTGATATTTTAGCTAAGTATTTCGGAGAGGACCATCCGCTTATATCGGGTACATATTTTTACGATTTTTATATCGTGGACCCGAAGGCAACTCAATTGTCCGGTGTGCGCTGGCCTTACAGGCCCGATTCTTACATCTTGATATCAGCCGGCCTGGACGGAATTTACGGAACAACCGACGATATTACCAATTTCAGATAATGGATTTTTGCGAAGGCTTACGGAGAAGCCGGGGTTATGAAAAAGACAAACGAAAGATTTATTCGAAAGTTCGCATCAATGAAGGAAAAACGAAAACAATTTGGTTCAACCCATCAGATACGCAGTTATCTAACGGGTTTCACTCTGATTGAGGTGCTGATTGTAATTGCGCTGCTCGTTGTGCTGGTCTCGATGGTGCTTGTGGCAACGAGTACAACGCGCGTTGGTACTCAGGAGCAGCTTACCAGAGCGACTATCGGTTTGCTCGATACAGCCCTGCAGGAATATTACGATTATACAAAT
>CAYNDE010000351.1:0-2098 GCA_964395535.1 uncultured Pirellulales bacterium | reverse complement strand
CGATAATACCTTTACCTGCAGATGATTTCAATGACAACAGAAGAGGCAGTATGTGGCGGTCAGCGGCTTCGGATGATTACACGAAGTTGCAGCTGGCTGAAGATGCAAAAGTTTTGAACGTCGTAGCATCAGGATGGTCTAATTTGATTCTATCCTGCGTCGGTCATTGGAAGATGAATGACAACGCTGCCAACAGCACGGTTGTAGACAGCTCCGACAACGGTAATGATGGAACTGCACAACAGAACACGGACGTACTGCATACCACAGGCAAGATTGATGGAGCGTTAACCTTTAATGGGACTACTGATTATGTAGACGTCGGAGATGTCGTAGGAACCGGCGCATATACAAAGGTTGCATGGGTCAAAAGAGAGGCGGGAGACTACTACAATAATATAGTTTCCTCCGGAGACGTAATGTCCCACGCTCTTTATGCTCCACATACCCGTTCGTTCAGGCTTTGTGCAGGGCATGAAAATCCGTTCGATATTGTTCAGGATTCTGTCCCGCTGGATGTAGGTGTCTGGTATCAAGTTGCGGTTACTTTCGATCCCAATGTAAGTTCGGGACGAATGGTTTTGTACAAAAATGGTATCCAAGTGGACGATGCCAATAATGTTCCGACACAGGCTGCCAGTACAAAGACTTATATTGGAAGGTTCGTTTCCGGTTACTCTATAAAGGGTGCCATCGACAACGTGATGATATTCAACCGAGCTCTGACGGCAGAAGAGATAGCGGCTTTGTATAACGAGGGAGCAGGAACAGAAGACATCGCCGGCACCCAGCGTCAAGCTTATTACTCAGCCAACGGCTGGAGTTTTGATACGACAGAAGATTTCGAACTGAAAATTGACTTCAACTACAGCGACGTCAGTTTGGCAGATGGCTGGGTCGGAATAAATGTCGGTGATGACGCCAATTATGTCTCAATATGGGCCGGTTCCGACAGCAACCAGTCGTACTTCTACTACGAAGCGGTGATCGACGGGAATATAGTATTTGAGCAGGAGTCAAGGGCATCGAACGACGGGACGTTATATATCTCGTATGATTCGGCTTCGAAGGATTTCTACCTGAGCCATACCGGCTTCGGAAGCGAGAATGCTTACGTCTGGCAAACAGATCCACCACAAGGTCAGTGGCCACTACCGGTTGATGTATATATCGGCGGCGGTTCTTGCGGCGCGGCTCTCGAGCCAGGTGAAGCTTATCTCGACAACTTTAAGATAGAAAAAGCCGTGCTCTTTGGCTGGCCACCGGCAACTGACCTCGATGGCAATGGCTATATCGAATTGTACGACCTTGAAATAATGTGCGGAAATTGGCTTAGCAGCGGCGTAGGCGACATCGATAATAGCGGAAGCGTAGACTTCCTGGATTTCGCCGAGTTCGCGCTGGCCTGGTAAATCTTTAATAAAAGGATTGAACAGTAGAATGGCCTGTGCAGCGACGGCGTTGCACAGGCCATTTCGTTATCGTTTTAATTTACATTAACGATTATGCAAAAAACAAGAGATTTATCATTCGACTCTTTCAGAGGGCTTGCAATAATCGCTGTCGTGGCAATTCATGCCACCTATCTTGGAGGCTCTCCTTATAGCCTTGGATTTCTTCCTTATCGTCAATTGTTAAACGCTGCTGTTCCAGCCTTGTTTTTTATGTCAGGATATTGGTCTTCAAAGAAACCAATTAAGTCACTGGCGGACTATAAGACTTTTCTAAAGAGAAGACTTTCACGAATTTTCGTCCCGTATTTATTCTGGTCGTTTACTTTGCTCGGGTACTCGTTTTTCAAGACAGGTGAAATAGACGCTTACAGAATTATATTCAACCTCTTAACAGGAGGAGCGTGCTTGGGTTATTACTTTGTCATAGCGATTGCGCAACTCTACGTTATAACTCCTCTTTTACAATACATTAACCGCAAGTTAAAGTGGTATGGATTAATATTAGTTCTCATATTTAATCTAACATTTGTATTTCTCTTATACCTTTCGCGGCTGTTCAATGCCATTTGGCACCTTCCTGACGCACTACCCTTTTATTCCTGGATTATTTACTACGAAATTGGTTTATTTATGGCAGAGAGCTC
>CAYNDE010000350.1:0-2099 GCA_964395535.1 uncultured Pirellulales bacterium | reverse complement strand
GGATTTTATGAGTTAAATATATGGAAAAAGGGATACGCCCTTCTAATGGAAATATACAAGATAACTGCAACTTTTCCAAAAGAAGAAAAATACGGCCTAACAAGCCAGATGAGAAATGCTGCTAATTCAGTTATTGCAAATATTGCCGAGGCACACGGTAGATTCTATTTTGCTGATAAAGTTAGAATTCTTTACACATCCCGTGGAGAATGTGAGGAAACAAGAAGTCACCTGAGAGTAGCTTTAGGGTTAAAGTATATTGACAAAAAAGTCTTTACGTACCTGGATGAAGAATATGAAGGATTATCAAAAGGAATAAGCTCTTATATTCGCTCTCTGAAAAAACCAATTAACTAATTCGCTTAATTAACTAATTCGCTAATATGTTAAAAGCAATAATATTTGATTTTGACGGTGTTATAATCGACTCTGAAGGCCTTCATTTAAGGGCCTTTAACGAGGCCCTTGTCCCTTATAATGTTCACATATCAACCGAGGATTATTTCGCCGAGTATCTCGGCCTGAGCGACCGTGACCTGTTCAAAGCCTTGTTCGAGAACAACCTGCTGCAGGCCGACAGTGACACTCTCGACAGGCTGCTCGAGCAAAAAACAACTGCCTTCGAAAACATCATCAGCGAATGCAAACCCATCACAGGCGTCCGCGAATTTCTCGAAATGCTAAAGCAAAACGACATCCCGATGGCGATATGTTCCGGCGCCCTTCTTAAAGAGATTGAAACGGTATTAAACTCGAACGACCTCGCCGGTTTCTTCGAGGTAATCATCTCCGCAGAGCACGTCGAAAGAGGCAAACCCCATCCCGACGGTTTCAAGATGACACTACAAAAACTCAACGAGCTCAAAAACCAAAATATTAAGCCTGTCGAGTGCATCGCAATCGAGGACTCTCACTGGGGCCTCGAAGCCGCTGCCGCCGCTGGTATACATACAATAGCAATTACAAGTTCATACCCAGCTGAAAGTCTCAAACCCTCTGAAAAAATCATCGACTCCCTCACGGATTTGACAATTAACGATTTGCAAAAGATATGTAGCTAATCATTTCCCACAATCAATAATTTGTTCTGTCACCATATAATTCCAGGGCCGCGAACCTGGGCCTTCTCGAGCCTGCCCGTTTCAAGATTGTATTTTATACCATCGACATAAACCCCGTTCAGCGTACAAGGCCAGTCCCCATCACTCCATACCGTTATCAGCGACGTCTCTTTTTCATAAAACAAATCGCTGCCGACCAGATGTACGCCTCTGTGCCTGCCCCAAACGTCTGTCTCGCCCTGCTCTTCATAGGTAATACCCTTCGACGCATGCATACTCACCAGCTCGGTACGCCTGTCCTCTGTTTCCATAAGCTGTGCATCCAGGTGTCCGATATTCACCCTCACAACGTTGCCTTCTTGGCCGTCCTTTATAGGCATATAGCCGATATAAAAGCTCTCGGCGCCCCCGTCAGCCGAAATCTGTCTCGTATCAAGATAATACTCCAGCGTCTCGAAATTCTGTAATATCGCATAGCAGGGCTTTTGCAAACTGAACCTGCCCGTTTCCTTTTGGCTTATACTTTCTATCTCCTGCCGGCTCATCTTCGAATTATCAACCTCTATTTGCCCGGGCCCCGTCGCCCAGCACAATTGACTCGCAGGCTCGTAGTCGAAACTAAAACTGCTCAGCTTCGTAAAACCGAGAAGCCTATCCTGCTCGAGCTTTCTGACAGCGATAACAACCTCACCTCCGTCAGCCCGCAAATGTTTAACACCGGAAGCCAAAGTTGATGAATCTCTTTTGCCCTCCTGCAGCATTTCCGCTTTAATCCGCGGCGCCCAAAGACTGTACTTGCGCTGAAAACCATCCTCATCTCTCAGCATCCTCGCTAAGCAATCGCCTCTCAGAATCGCCTCATTTCTTATCGCACTATAGTCAATGCGCGCCGCTTCAAGAACAGCCCTGTCATTCACATCGCCGTATCTGGCAAGTCCCCTGCCGCCTGTAACGCTTTGGTCCGATGTTACTACAGGGGGCATTATATTCGAATCCATCGGCGCAACAAGAATCCCGCCCTCACAGCTGACGACTATA
>CAYNDE010000349.1:0-2103 GCA_964395535.1 uncultured Pirellulales bacterium | reverse complement strand
CATCCTCAGAAGGAATCCCGTGAACCACCTGCTCATTTATCGATGCACATATCGCTCCGGGAAACGGCACCTTACTCGAGGGGCCGATTACGCCTCTGAACAAATCCTCAGCACCGGCTTCAGCAGAAATCAACTCAGCAGCACGGTCCAGCTCGGCTGTGTTAACACCCGGCTTAGCTAACTCTTCTAATTTTGAAAGAACCTTCGCTACAACACTGCCGGCTCGACGCATCAATTCAATTTCTCTGCGGCTTTTAAGTGTTATAGCCATCAATCAAACTCAAACCCGCCTCGCGGCGAGGCCGCGGGCACATAAGTATTATTTTCCCGTCTGCGCTCACACATTTACAAGAGAATCCAGCTTTTCAAATATCAAAGCAAGAATCTCATCGGCAGCAGGATTTGCGTCTATGTCATAAACAATATTGTTTTTTCTGTAATAGTCCACAACCGCAGCGGTCTGCTCATAATAGTGTTTAAGCCTGTTCAAGACAACCTCTTCGGTGTCATCAGTCCGCTGAACAAGCTTCTCGCCGCACTTGTCACAAATGCCATCGACTTTCGGCCTGATATTCTCAATGTGGTAAATAGCACCGCAAGCCGGACAGCTCCTTCTTCCAGTAATCCTCTTAACAACAATGTCATCATCAACCTGCAGATTTAAAACAGCATCAATCCTGCTGCCGTCAGCCTCAAGCGACTTATCAAGCTCGACGGCCTGATTAACCGTTCTCGGAAAACCATCGAGCACAAAACCGCTTTTTGGCGCTTCATTTATTGCGTGTGCCATCATCTCTATGATTATTTTATCAGGAACAAGCTCTCCTGAATCCATAAACTGCTGGGCCTTTTTACCAAGGTCGGTTCCATCTGCTCTTTCCTGTCTTAAAATGTCACCACTGGACAGATGTTCCAGACCGTATCTTTCTGCTACTGCTTTACACTGTGTCCCTTTGCCGGCTCCAGGGGCCCCTAACAGCAATATTCTCATGTATATGCTCCCTTAATTCTTCCGGTAGAGCTAAATCCTTCATAGCTTCGCATAAGCAAATTTGCCTCTATTTTCTGCACGAGGTCAAGCGAAACGCTAACCACAATCAATAAAGCTGTCCCGCCAAAAAAGTTTGCTATCCGCCAGTCAACACCAAGCATTACGATAATTATCGAAGGCACGACCGCTATTATTGCCAGAAACGATGCGCCATAATAGGTTACTCTCGCAACCACTGTTTCAAGATACTCCGCTGTTCTTCTGCCGGGCCTCAAACCCGGAATAAAGCTGCCCGAATCGCGCAAATTTTTCGCCATCTCTTTCGGCTGAAACTGAACCGTCACCCAAAAGTAAGCAAATAAAAATATCAACAGCATATAAATAACGTTATATGTGTACGCTCTGGGAGTAAATGCCATTTCAAGAGTATAAAAAAAGCCTAACTCTCCCTCACCTTCGAAAGCCTTTCTTAAATAAGACGCTACAATAGGAAGAAACATCATAAAGCTCGAAGCAAAAATTATCGGCATTACGCCGCCGTGATTGACACGCAAAGGCAGATAATGCCTCTGACCACCGTACATCCTGAGGCCTCTCATCTGCTTTGCCTGCTGAATCGGTATCCTTCTTTGTCCCTGAGTAATCAAAATAACGCCGGCTACGACTGATACAAAAGCGCCAAAAAGAATCAACAATCTCGCCGGTCCCATTTTGCCCGATGCAGAAGCTGTTACCGACAGGTCCACATTCTCCATAAGTGTATTGACCGCCCACGGCAGGCGGGCTATAATACCAGCCATAATTATCAAACTTATCCCGCTGCCAATTCCGTATTCGTCTATCTGCTCACCAAGCCACATCAAAAAGATAGTGCCGGCCGTCATACCCACAACGCCCATTATCAGTGCCTGACGATACATCCCTGCGTGGGTTAATCCCTGGACACCAAACATCTTCATATACATCAAAGCCTGAATAACACATATAAAAACCGTCAAATAGCGCGTGTATTCCTGTATCTTCTTGTAGCCGGTCTGTCCTTCCTGCCTTAACTTTTTCAAAGCAGGTATAACCTCGCCAAGAAGCATAAGAATAATCGAAGCAGTGATGTA
>CAYNDE010000348.1:0-2105 GCA_964395535.1 uncultured Pirellulales bacterium | reverse complement strand
AGCCATACGTCTTTACAATAAACCTCACCTGATAATTTGCTCTCATTTAGCCTGCCTAAGTTGCCGCTGAACTCAATGGCAATGTCGATTTGTCCGCCAGGCCGGAAGCGGTCGAATATCTCCTGCAGAGTCTCGAATGCTCCCAGCTTCATAGGAAATAAAGAACGCAGAATCCTGAAATGCTCATCTACCGCCTCTTTTTCGCTGGTAAAGTCCTTTAAGTCGAGCTTCAAAGAATATTCTTTATTCGCATTGTAATTGAGCCTTGCTTTAAGCTCCTTAGCCGACAGAACATCCGCTTTTGTTTCTTCTGCCGCTTTCATTTCACCGACAAGTTCGACTCTGCCAGGCTGCCACTGTCCGCTCAGATTGATTTTGCCGAACTTCGACCATTGACTCGTTTGTATCCCAAAATTGTAAACGTTCTTTCTCTCGCCTTGTCCGGCATCTTCTGCAGGCTTTTCTGTGAATGGTGCCGGAAATAATCTCAGATTGAAACCTATTTCAGCAACCGTTTCCGTCCAGCCTTCTGAGATTTTGCTGTATACAAGTGCCCCCTGGCTGAGAAATATTCTTGGGACTTCGCCTGAGCCGCTTTTGGGCCTGGTCGTTTTAAGACCGGCCAGGTTCCATCTGTTGTTCCGGCTGTCGTATGTGATATTAAAATCGAATTCGCTTATGGTTATCTGGTTAATCCGTGGCCGAAGCAGCAGGACACCTCCCCTCTGAAAGTATGCTCGTACTTTCCTTGCTCTCAATATCGTATTATCGTAATCAGCCGCCTCCTTGGGCCTTATTATAAGATTCTTGATAGCTACCGAGCCGTCCAGCCTGAACCGAAGTGATTCTGTTGTTATTTTTGTATTTGTTAATTCACCAATTCGCTTGAGTGCTGTTTCGCCCAGTTTTCTGCCGATAAAGGCAAGCAAACTCCATAACACAACAGCCGTAACTGATACCTCGATTGATACGCGAATGATGGTTTTTCTTTTCTCTTTTATAAACTCAAGAAAGCTCATAACTGTTTTGCTTTTCACTCAATCACCTTTGCTGTTCTCAAAAAGCTTTATTCCGGAAAGCGGTCTTACCTTTGCCGGCTCCTTTTCTTGCGAATTTAAGCTGAAATTGTGTGCACGGCCTCGCAGCTCTGTTCAGCTTCTGACTTTTATTGCCTTATCTGCTATATCACCTCTGTAGTACGCTCCATCGAAATGGATTTTTTCCACCCCTTCGTATGCTTTTACTTTGGCTTCCGGTATTGTCCGGCCGAGGGCCGTTACGCCGAGCACTCTTCCGCCGGCGGTTACTATATCGCCGTCTTTTTCAGCTGTCCCTGCGTGGAATACTACTATATCTTTGATTTGTTTGACATCTTCTAATCCTGTTATTTTTTTACCCTTCTCGTATTTGTCCGGATAGCCTCCCGAAGCCATTACAACACAGACTGCCGGCCTCGGGTCCCATTCGATGCTCACCTTTTCGAGCCGGTTCTCGCAGACCGCAACAAGAACTTCCAGTAAATCGCTTTTCATACGCATAAGTATTGGCTGTGTTTCCGGGTCGCCGAAGCGAACATTGAATTCGAGCACCCGCGGGCCGCCCGCTGTAATCATAAGACCCGCATACAATACTCCTTTATAAGGCGTGCCGTTGCGGTTCATCGCATCGACTATCGGAACGAGAATCTCACGCGTAATCTGGCTCATCATATTATCCGTAATAAGTGGTGCAGGACTGTATGCTCCCATTCCGCCCGTATTGGGGCCTGTATCATTGTCGCCTATAGGCTTATGGTCCTGAGACGATTCCATAACATATATACTATGCCCATCGACGAACGACAGTATTGATGCTTCCTCACCGAGCAGCTTATCTTCCACGACAATCCTGTCACCTGCCGCGCCGAAAGCCCTGTCGACCATTATCTTTTCTGCCGCAAGGATACCGTCAGAAGGGGCGTCGCAGACAAATACTCCCTTGCCTTGTGCAAGTCCCGCTGCCTTAACAACCACAGGCTCATCTCTGCTTGCGATGTAGGTCTTGGCATTGCTAAAGTTATCGAATATTTTAGCTTCTGCTGTGGAGATTGAAGCCGACCGCATCAG
>CAYNDE010000347.1:0-2123 GCA_964395535.1 uncultured Pirellulales bacterium | reverse complement strand
CTGTAATAACGGCCGGTAATAAAGTGGCGTTTTTTATGGAAAAGGTATTTTCGTAACCGTATTTTTTTGCATGGAGGATTTAGAATGGCAAAAAAAAGAGACTCTTTGATAGTAGCCAGCAAGGTCAAGGCTTATATTAAGGGCAAAAAGATGATGAGTTCATCCGAAGCCCTTGAGGCGATCAGTGACAAGCTTTACGGTATGCTTGACGCGGCGGCAGAGCGGACTAAAGCAAATCGTCGCAGCACGATCAAGGCACAAGACCTGTAAGATTTTTAGCTGTCGATAGTTCTGACTTATTTGGTTTGGCAGCGAAGTTGTTTGTAAAGTTGCTCTGCCTATTTAAGGCGGAGCAGCTTTTCTATTAAGAACAGGCGATTTCACTGTTTTGGTGCGCATTTTCAATCATCTATTTTTATTATCAGGCCAAAATTTTTTATGTATGGAAAAAAGTTTTGAATACATTTCTGATTGAGGGAGGATTTTCGCCATTTGCCGAGAACGGCTTTGTTTTTAAAAGGCCTATAAAATATGCGTTGCGGGCTTAAAAGCGGGAATTTTTGGGAAATTTTCTGAGCCTGAAGCCACTGATAGGCCGATTTATATAATAATAGAAAGCCCTGAATAGTTTTTTCTCGTTTGTTTTCAATTAAGAGGATTTTATTTTGTGCCGATGAATCGACTACCAGCAGGTAATAGAGGCAGCAATTTTTTGATTGGGTACCTGTTTTTTCGTCAAAATTTTTTTATCAATACATTTTAGAGCGGTTCTTATGAAGGCACGGCGAAGGGAAACGAGATGAAAGTTTTTATGTTAGGATGGGAGTTTCCCCCTTTTATAAGCGGAGGATTGGGAACAGCCTGCTATGGGCTGACCAAGGCGATGGATAAGCTCGGCATTGAGGTGATATTCGTGCTGCCGAAAATGGTCGAGAGCGAGTATGCCACTCATGTCAAGCTTTTGAGCCCCGGTTCTCTATCACCGAGGCTGTTATCTTTAAGAAAAGGCGAGTTCGAAAAAGCCAAATTTCGTGTAATTGATTCAGCCCTTCAGCCTTATTCCACAGCTGATGTTTACCAGCGTCAAATTGAAGAGTCATTAATGCACAAGCGTATGGGGCATAGCGGCAAACTAAGCTCATCGAGCCAATTTGTGAGCTGCGGTGATTATGCCGGTGATATGTATTCGGAGGTTTACCGTTACGCATCGGTTGCGGCCAGGCTGTCGGAGGCTGAGGACTTTGACGTTATCCATGCTCATGACTGGATGACGTATGTAGCGGGTATAGCAATTGCGAAGAGGAGCGGCAAGCCTTTGGTAGTGCATATTCATTCAACTGAATTTGACCGCAGCGGCGAGCATGTTAATCAGGTGATTTATGATATCGAGCGGGAGGGGATGCATTTTGCGAACAGAGTTATCGCCGTGAGCAATTTTACCAAGAATATAATAGTCGAGCGATACGGCGTGAGCAGTGATAAGGTAGAAGTGGTTCATAATGGAGTCGAGCGCAACGGTAATAACCAGCTTCTTTCTAAAGTGGGGATTAAAGAGGGTGAGAAGGTAGTGTTGTTCCTCGGCCGAATTACAATGCAGAAAGGACCTGAATATTTTCTGTATGCGGCGAAGAAGGTTCTCGAGGTGATGGATAATGTCAAATTTGTGATGGCGGGTTCGGGTGATTTGATGCATCGAGCAGTGGAGATGGCGGCTGAGCTTGGTATAGGCAGCAAGGTGCTTTTTACCGGTTTTCTGCGAGGGGAAGATGTTAACAAGATATATCAGATGGCGGACCTTTTTGTGATGCCGTCAGTATCGGAGCCCTTCGGAATAGTTCCGCTTGAGGCTTTGGAAAATGATGTGCCGGTTATAATAAGTAAACAGAGCGGGGTTTCGGAGGTTCTGCGTCATGCATTGAAGGTTGACTTCTGGGATATTGATGAGATGGCTAACAAGATAATAGCGGTGCTGAGATATCCGTCTTTGGGGATAACGCTGAGGAATTACGGTAATTTTGAGATAAGGAAACTGCAGTGGCGGGACTCTGCTGTTCGCTGTGCAAGAATATATGAGCAGGTGACGGCAGAAGCAGTTCCGGTTTGACAGGATTGATATTTTAAGA
>CAYNDE010000346.1:0-2131 GCA_964395535.1 uncultured Pirellulales bacterium | reverse complement strand
CGAATATGATGCAGCCGGCGATAGGGCCTGTGGGGCTGGATTATATCGCAGGGGCCGCGAAAAGCAGCGGTATCAAAACCGAACTGGTCGATTTGTGCCTCGAGGAAGATTACGAACAGGCTCTTAAGAAATACTTCAGCAGCAAATCGCCTTCGCTCATTGGGCTTAGCTTTCGAAATGTCGATGACTGCTTCTGGCCTAGCGCCGAATGGTTCGTCCCCAAGCTCGGCAAAATAATAGACTCGATACGTGAATTGTCAGATGCACCTATAGTTGTGGGCGGGGTCGGCTTTTCAATATTCGGCAAAGAGATAATCGAGAGCACGGGCGCTGATTTTGGTGTAGCCGGTGACGGCGAGCAGACAATAATGGAGCTATACAATCAACTGCATAATGGTAAAGGATTCAAGTCAATCAAAGGTTTGATTTGGCGAGGAGGTGATGAGATTATATGCAACGGCAAGAGCTGGCCTGAGAAGCTGTCGCTGGCAGTCGAGAGAGACGTGGTCAATAATCGTGAGTATTTCAGGCGGGGCGGGCAGTGCGGTTTCGAGACAAAACGCGGATGCAACAGGGGATGTATCTATTGTGCAGACCCCCTGGCGAAAGGACCTGTGGTAAGAGTAAGACAGCCGTCAGAAATAGCTGATGAGGTGCAGAATCTTCTCAATCAGGGGATTGATGTTCTGCATACCTGCGATTCGGAATTTAATATACCCGTTGAACATGCGTTTGCGGTGTGTGAGGAGCTGATACGACGCGGGCTCGGTAATAAGGTGCAATGGTACACTTATATGACGGTTCGGCCATTCGACTCCGCGTTGGCGCAGGTTTGCAAACAAGCAGGCTGTGTCGGGATAGATTTTACGACGGACTCGGCGTGTCCATCAATGCTTAAAACTTATAGACAGACTCATATTAAAGCTGATATCGAGACGGCGGTACGGTTGTGCAGAGATAACGGGATAAAAGTAATGCTCGATTTATTATTAGGCGGGCCCGGCGAGTCGCCGGCTTCGGTTGCGGAGTCGATTGAATTCTTCAAACGATTAGAGGCTGATTGTTTTGGGGCCTCGCTCGGTGTACGTATTTACCCGGGGACAGGTATGGCGAGCGTGGTTGCGGCAGAGGGTGACATTGAAACGAATCCAAACCTTAAAAGAAAGTATGATGGGCCGGTGAACTTTTTCAAGCCGACTTTTTATATATCAAGTTCTTTAGGCGACAGGCCTGCACAGCTTGTAAGGGACTTGATAGACGGTGACAAAAGATTCTTCGAGCCTATGGTTGAAATCGAAAAGAATGCGCAGGGTAAATCGACCGATTCATCCTTCGTAGTAGAACTACGGAGAATGGACCATAATTATAACGACAATACCGAACTTTTAGAGGCAATCAAAAAAGGGGCTCGCGGAGCGTACTGGGACATACTGCATCAGCTTCGAGCGTGACGGTCTGCTTGAATCACGGCCAGGATGGCCGTGTTACCTTAATTTTACATTCTAAATGCACATTTTTGGGGCGGGAGAGCCGAAAAAATTCTCTAAAAAAGGACAAAGCCGTAATAAATCTGTAACAATCAGGATTTATGATTACGCGTGTGAAGTTAACTATTTTTGTGTACGATATATTTAACAGAAAGGAGATAAAAATGAAAAAGTTACTTTTTTTGGCCGTTCTAACGCTTTTAGTTTCGTTAGTTCCGGCTGGGGTAGCAAAAGAAGCTGCAGTCTTACTGCAGGATGCCCGCTACGCCGAGGATATCGAGGGTGATATTGACAAGGCAATCGGACTTTATGAGCAGGTAATTCAGGATGGTTCGGCCGATGCAAAAGTCAAAGCGCAGGCAATGTACCTTCAGGGTATGTGCCATATGAAAAAGCAGGATGAAATAAAGGCGCAAGCAGTACTGAGTAAACTGGTGGCTGAGTATCCGGAACAGGAACAAATCGTCGAAAAGGCCAAGAGCATCCTTGCGGAGTTAGCCGATTCGGACCCGGCTTCACTGATGCCGCCTGAAACGCTTTTTTATATTGAGTTTGGCTCGCCGGGCAGGCAAATCGAGACCATACTCAATATGCTCAAGGGCACACCCCTTGAAAATCCTCTTGCTGTATTAGGACAGGGCGGC
>CAYNDE010000345.1:0-2133 GCA_964395535.1 uncultured Pirellulales bacterium | reverse complement strand
GCGATATTAAAACGCCTGTATGCGTCGAATTCGCCGTACTTTGCTTTCAGTTTGAGTGTGCTGCTGGCAATTTTGCCGAACCCGCGCCACCAGCCGTCACTTACATCGAAACAATCACTGATAATCTGTTGTGCCTTTTCATTGCCTTTTTTAGTCACCACTGCTTTGTATATTGATTTTACCTCAGCTTTGCCTTCTGTTATCTGTTTGCATATCTCTGCAAGTCCTTCGATGATTTGCATCGGCTCGAAACCTGCCACCACACAGGGCCGGTAAAAATCAGTAACTATTTGCTCGAAAGCGCCGTAACCTATTATCGCACTGACGTGGCCCGGGCACAAAAAGCCGCTGATATTATTGTTCCTGCCGCTCAGCAGCTCCCTCATAGCCGGTACGACCAGCTTGTGGTTACTCAAAACACAAAAGTTCCTGATGCCTTCCGACTCTGCCTCCCGTACCGCCACCGCCGTCGCAGGCGCCGTCGTCTCGAATCCTACCGCAGCGAATACAACCGTTTTTTTCGGGTTTTCTCGGGCAAGCTGCAGTGCATCCTCACTGCTCAGAACAATTTTCACATTCTTATTGGTATTCGCGGTTTCGAGCGAGCCGCCTTTACCCGGCACACGAACCATATCGCCGTACGTTGCAATCAATATGTCATCCCGCTGGGCCAGTTCTATGATAGTGTCGATATAACCCTGGTCGGTAACACATACAGGACAGCCGGGCCCCGATAGAAGTCTCAGACCTTCGGGAAGCGTTGCTTTTATCCCGTTTCGAAAAATCGCTACCGTATGCGTGCCGCATACCTCCATTATATTTATATCACGTCCCAGTAGCCTGCAGGTCTCGGCTATCTGTTTTTGTGCTTTATAAATTCTCTCAAGCATAAAATCTGCCTATTCCTGTTTCTCTTTTGACCTCTGGTTGAATTCATTTATCTCTGAAATCAGGTTCCAAGTTTTTTTCGCCTCTTCTTCATTGACGAAAGAAATGGCAAAGCCGGCATGCACCAGAACCAAATCTCCCTGCTTTACATTTTCTAAAAGCGTTGTCTTGGCCTTATACCGGTTGCCCATAGCATCGACAACAGCCCTGTCACCTTCAAGCTCAACTATTCTCGCCGGTATCGCCAAACACATAATTCGTTTCTCGTCTCCCGTCGCTCGTTACCCGTAAGCAATCAAATTTTATTGATTGGACTCACAAGCATGCGGCTTTCATGGTTTATATCTTCGGATAATTCCTGTAATTTATTGTTTGTAAGGTAATTTCTTCTATTGGAAATTATCAGTTGTGTTTCTAATTCTGCGCATGACCCTAATGAAATATATAAAAATTGTTTGTATTCCTTGCTGTATTGCCTTACAAATCCTTCAGCTATATTAGATGGAATTGACACAGAGGCCTTTCTCATTTGAGAAGTTAGACCATACAACTCAGATTCAGGAAAACCATCAGTAATTGAATATACTTTTTCTGCAATTTCAACACCTTTTTGCCAAATCTTTAGATCTTTGTAGTCTTTTACTTTCATCTTTCAAGTCATTAATAACTAGCCCCGGGCGACGAGTATCGAGCGACGGTTATTGCTGCCTGACCAAGGGATATCCCGCCGTCATTGGAAGGCACTTGTCTGTTGAATAATACGTGAAAATCGTTTTTCTTCAAGAGCTTAATCAAACGGCCTGTCAGATAACGGTTACAAAATACGCCCCCGCTAAGAGCTGCTGTGTTGAGTTCCGTTTTCTTCTGTGCTCTTAGTACCATTTCAAAAAGCCCCTCGGCTATACAGTTATGAAACTTCGCAGATATGATACCACCCTCGATGCCTGCTTTAACATCGTCAACAACCTGCCGAACCATCTTTCTCAAATCCAGTTTCAAAGGCTCATCCTTTTTTTCGATGAGCTCAAAGTCATAAGCCTGCTCAACGTCTTTTTTAATAACCGCCTCGAGTGCCATCGGCAGTTGTGCCTCGAAATAATTATAGCTTCCCAGACCAGCCATAGCAGCCACAGCATCGAAAATTCTGCCCATGCTCGATGTCTCAATTGTATTGATATTTTTATCTATCTGCTCTGAGATGATTTCTGTTTTTTTGTAGTCCGGCTCGATTCGCTCGAGCAGCCA
>CAYNDE010000344.1:0-2144 GCA_964395535.1 uncultured Pirellulales bacterium | reverse complement strand
TGATGCTTCCGCCGGTGATGATTTCGCTGCCATTTAAGCTGATATTGTTCATACTCGTTGATGGATGGGGCCTTCTGGCGAAGAGCCTGAGCCTCGGTTTCAGATAGCGAAGTATTTTTAGGATTTATTTTATGGACAGCAGTTTTATTCTTTATCTCGGCAGGCACAGTCTTGAGACGGCATTGCTTGTTTCGGCTCCGGTTTTACTGACCTGCATGATAGTCGGGATAATAGTGACGCTGTTTCAGGCGGTGACATCCATACGTGATATGACGCTGACGATAGTGCCCAAGCTTCTCGCTGTCGGCGTGGTTCTGCTGATATTCGGCGGATGGATGCTCGATATGATGCTCAGGTTCACGAGTGAAATTTTCGCATGCATACAGAGTATCGGACAGTGAGCTATGGATTTTATGATTGAAAGGCTGCTTGGTTTCGGGCTTGTGCTGACGCGGCTGTCGGCTTTTTTCCTTGTTGTACCTGTTTTTGGCTCGACAACTTTTCCTGTTCGGATTCGCGTTGCGGCGGTGGTTTTACTGTCGGTGTTCTTTTCGATGTCGGCCTCGCTCAGCTTTGAAGCGAGCGGTGTTTCGGGACTGGAAGCGGGCATTTATTTGTGTAACGAGGCGACTTACGGCTTTTGCATGGGATTGATTGCGTCGCTTTTATTCACGGCGGTTAAAGTCAGCGGCAGGATAGCCGAGCGCCAGATGGGTCTGGCGATGGCTGAGACGTTCGACCCTTTGAGTGAGGAGCGGGGCCAGCCGTTAGGAACGCTTTTCGAGACGATTTTTGTTCTTTTATTTTTGTCAGCGGGCGGGCTGCACCTTTTTCTGATGGTGATAGGCAGAAGCTATGAGATATTTCAGGCAGGCAGTACGCCCAGCATTGTGTCGATGGCCGAAGGTGTGGTGGAGGCGGGTTCGGTGATGCTTATGGCGGGACTTCGGCTGGCGGCACCGCTTCTGGCGGCATTTTTGGTGCTGATGGTTATATTGGCGGTTCTTGCAAGGGTGGTTCCGGAGATGAATATACTTTTTGTGAGTCTGCCGCTGCGGGTCGGTCTTGGATTATTAATGGCGGCGATATTTTTGCCGTTCATTCAGGGATTTGTGTCCGAGTTTTCAGTGTGGATGGAAAAGCTGGTTGTTTTTTAATATTACCACGGGCTGGAAGCCCGCGGCCTCGCCGCGAGGCGGGCCCGTGTTACTTTTGAGAGATACGATTTATGGCAGAAAAGCCCGCAGCAGAAAAGACAGAACAGCCGACACCGAAAAAGATATCCAAGGCGAAAGAGAAGGGTCAGGTAGCACAGAGCTCGGAGGCTGCATCAGCGGCGACACTGCTGGTGCTGGTTTTTATGACAGCTCTATTGGCACCGTCTATTTTGAGATGGCTTTGTACGGAGATGACCGACGCGATGAGTCCGGGGACGGAAGTCTTTAGTGGTGCGGGCTCATTTATGAGCTTTGCGAAGGAGAAACTGGTAGGCTTTTTCGTAGTAGTTGCTCCTTTTTTTATAGCTCTTTTTGCCGGCTCTATTCTTGCGAATGCGGCGGTGAGCGGATTGAACTTTTCGCCCGGTGCGGTAAGCCTTAAATTCAACGTGATAAATCCGGTAGCAGGTTTTCAGAAGCTTGTTAACGGCAGGTCATTAGTCAGGCTTTGCCTTTCGGTTGTAAAACTTGCCTTTATAGGATTGATAGTGTGGTTTTATCTTGCTGATAAGCTCGAGACGCTGGCGAGGCTGCGATGGGAATGGTCGTACGAGATACTTGCGGGGATAGGTTCGATTATATTTGGGCTGATGATACGGGTGTGCATCGGGATTATTTTGATAGCACTTGCGGATGTGATTTATCAGAAGTGGAAATATATACAGGATTTGAAGATGACCAGGCAGGAGGTAAAAGAGGAGCGCAAGCAGACGGAAGGCTCGCCCGAGGTAAAGGTGAGGATTCGCAAGGCCCAGTTCAAGATGGCTGTAAAGCGGATGCTGCGTGATGTTCCGAAGGCCAATGTCGTTCTTGTCAATCCGACACACGTGGCTGTTGCCCTCCGCTACGACGCCAAGACAATGGATTCACCCGTGGTTGTCGCCAAGGGGGCGGGATACGTGGCAGAGAAGATACGAAAGATAGCGC
>CAYNDE010000343.1:0-2149 GCA_964395535.1 uncultured Pirellulales bacterium | reverse complement strand
TCTGCTTGCTTTTCGACCCGGCCTTGGGCATCCGAATAGTACGATAAAACCTCAAAATTTGACTTTCGCACAAAGTAAAAAAATGTTGTCATCAGGCAGTTATTAATTGCGGCGACAAACATTTCTTCCGGATTTAACGTCTCCGGACTTCCTTCAAACTCAGGAGCTGGTCCAACTTTCAGCTCCCCCGGGCCGCTGAAAACGGTCTTCGCTGTTTTGTCACCTTCTTTAAATACCGTATTTTTGAACAAGTAACTCTTTTGGTGTTTCATAAGCTTCAACAATTACAATTTCTGTTTTTCGATCACTTGCATACGGACATCGCAGCATTAGTAAACATGAATACTGCTGCTGCTAACGTAGTATAAGCAAAAATCAGTTTTAATTTCTCGGGTCTTGCCTTGACGGAAAAATTCGCTCCGAGTAAGCCGCCCATCACGGCCACAATTGCCAGCGGAATCGTCCAAGTAGGATTAAAGTCTCCACTAACAGTATGCCCAAGAAAACCCATCAAAGCAGTTGCGGCTACCATAGCTGAGGATGTTCCTATGGCAATCCGCATTGGAACACCGCAGGCCAGAACCATTAAAGGGATTTTAAACGAACCTCCTGAAACTCCGACCATGCCGGCTGCAAATCCAATCGCTGCTGTTATGGGAATTGTCAACCAAAGATTAACAACATATTTATAGTTGCCATACCGGCGTTGCCAAAACCCGAGTCGCCTCTGGTTTTTGCTCGTTCGCTCTTGAACGGGACGCAGCATAAGCAAGCTAGCCAAGACAAGCAGACCCGCAAAAACAAGCTTTAACGCCACGTCGCTAAAAGTATGCGCATAGTAACCTCCGACAAATGCCATGATGTCTGTGGGAGGGTCAATTACCAGCGCCAGCTTCCAGTCCACTGTTTTGTGTTTCTGAAAAATTAATAAGGCCGTTACAGCAGTAGCTACGAGTATGAGCTGACCGGTAGTGGCTGCCTCGTGCATCGTAGCCCCCGCTGCAATCAAGACAGGAACATAAAAATTGCCGCCCCCACGGCCCGTCATGGCCATTAGTATGGCGACACACAATGTAACCATAGCTGTAACTGCTATTTTCATTTTATCGCCTTCCGTAGGCTTCAAGAATTACAATTTCTGTTTTTTTGTCAATTGGTACCTCGGCACCCATTAACCCAAAGGATTTGTTTATGTTCAATTTGTTTAGCCCGGATATTTTTGAAACCGGCCTTACGGAGAGAACCTGTCAATTCCTTGCTGGTATAGTAGCTCTCATTCCATAACTTTCGGGCCAATGAGTTGTGTGGGAATTCAACAACGAGTATTTTGCCACCTGGTCGCAAAACGCGATGTGCCTCTTGCAAAATCGCCTGAGAATTTTTCATCTCGTGCAAAGCCCAAAATATTATCGCTGCATCTATCGTTTCGTTTCGGATAAAAGTAAGCCGAGTTGCATCTTTACGAATACAGCGAATACGCTTGGTATTTTTGGTGATATTTCGGTTATTGGGAAAACTATTGGCAGAAATATCCACTCCTGTAACTTTTTGACCATAGGTCTCGGACAAGTACTGGGCAAGCTCACACGCGCCACAACCCAAATCAAGCACACGATAAGCTAAACGCAACTCTCGGCCGACACGTTGATACAAACGTGGTTTAATCTTGTCGTAAAAGTTACCAGACAGCTTCGCAGAACTCATTGGCAACACCTAAAACGAAATAACCTTATCAGCTTCTTTTATCCACATTGTTTCTTTGTTCCTTTTATAACGTAAAGGCTTGCCAATTCAGGGTCACAGCTTTCGAAAATCTTTTGGCCTTTAATTCCTAAAAAGTACTCTGTTTGAATGGAGAAATACTTTGCAATCATTTGCTTGACGGCTTTTAAATTCGTATGCTTAATCTTGTTTATGTAAGAGTCCGGATTTTTGGTTTTTTCTTTGAAGAACTCGGATTGCGGATTAAGCAGCATCGCTAAAAATCTACCCTCCGGCTTGAGAACACGAGCTGTTTCTTCAATCGCGTCTTTATACTTTTCTATAAACTGAAGTGAAGCGACGTAAATAACCGCATCAAAATAGTCGTTTTCAAAATCCATCTTTTCTGCTGAGCTTACAACCGTTCTTATGCTGTCTGGGGTCCGGT
>CAYNDE010000342.1:0-2155 GCA_964395535.1 uncultured Pirellulales bacterium | reverse complement strand
GTATTAAGCTGCTTTTTTGTTTCTTCGAGTTTATAAAGAGCATCCGTAAGAGCACCTTTGGCTACCTTCACCTTCAAGGTGAGAATTTCGAACTGGTCCGCCTGCTGCAAAAGAGGTTCAGTGCTGCCAAGCCGGCCTTGCAAGTATTGTAACCTTTTTTCAGTCTCCGCTTTATCAATCTCGAAGTTAGCAAACTGAAACTCAAGCTGCTTAAACTTGTCGCCTCCGGCGTCGTTTGTAATCTGCTGTTTTTTCTGAGCAAGCTCGATTTTTGCCCTCGCAAGTTTCTCCTCAGCTTCGACAATCATATCTGCCGATACATGGCCTTCTTCAACTTGCTTCTTTACCGTATCCAAACTTTTCTCGTGGAAGCTAATAAGTTCTTCCAATCCTTTCAAGACAACATTATTATTTTCCTCTCTAATTTTTTCGTGGAAAAAACGCATTTGTTTCAACACACTATCGCGGCGCCAGTCCATAGAACTGAGATTGAATTCTTCCTGGGCAATCTGAGTTTTAATGTTATTTGCATCTTTGAGTATAGCATCACGGGAAAGGTCGGGTAATCCTGCCTGTGCACGAAGTTCGGCCTGCTCAGCCTGAAGGTTTCGAAGCTGAACTTCGGCGGTGGCTGCGTTTTCCTCGGCAAAAGCTATTTGCTGAGCCCATATTCTCTGAGAACCTATATACGATTTGTTTAAACTTTGACGAAGGCCTTCGACGAGGGCAAAAAGGAATTCCTCAACAGCAGGTGCAGGAGCAGAAACTCCAGACTCATCCAAATCGATAGACAAGCTAATCATAGTCTCGTAAACATCAGGATACCTTGGGGGACTGGATATCATATCAACATTTAAACATTGCCAAAAAATCTGTGCAGGAGTAATTTCGAGAGTCTGCTTAGCTGTCTTTCCGCCGACATTGGAACTTACTAATATAGAGTAAACACTTTCCTCTATATTGTTCCAGGGCAGGATATCAGGAGTTGTCACTATTTTGATAACACAGGAGGCATGCATGGTATTCGATAATTCAGTGTCGTCCTCCTGCGACAGGCAGAGGGCAGAAGTAGTGAAAATTAAGGTAATCAGAACAGGTAAAAGTTTTTTTGGCATTCATAGTAAATCTCCTTTTCATTTTCATATTTAAATATGGTTATTAATTTGGGTTTTCTGGATTTCAGACAGTCTCTGCCTTGCGAGCTCGGCTGACGTGGTGTCGGGGAAAAATTTGATGACGCGCTTGTAAGATTCGACGGCTTTTTCCTTCTGGTCCAATTCATTGTACAACCGGTCTGCGTTATAAACGAGAACGAAGGCGGTTTCGTCAATTTTGTCCTTTATTTCCTGCAAGGGGTCGCCGTAGGAGGCGAGCTGAGCATTGAGCCTCTGGAGATTTTCTATTTTATTCTGACGCTCAATAACTTCGGTAACGAGCTTTAACGTCGCATCGGCAGCTGCGTTGAGCCTTTTTATATCCTGCTGCAACGAGGCGAGCTGCTGTGGAGAAAGAGTCTTTTTGCCTTTTTCAACGGTCAGCAGAGTAAAACAAAGAGCAATCACCAAACAGGCTGCAGCGGCGAAAGAAAGGGAAGTTTTGAGATAATTTCTTCTGACAGCCCGGGAGCGGACTGAACGAAGAAGCTCTTGAGTGTCAGGTTGTATTGCGGCGAAGCTGTCATCGGTATCGCGGAGCAGATTCTGCAATTTGTCTTCGGTCATTACTTTTACTCCATAAAAGCTTTTACAAGTCATCCCAAAACCTCACAAAATGCCGTTTTGGGCACTGAAAACCCAAATAATGAGGGTTTTGGGATAGGTTCTAGTTTATCTTTTAAGGTTTTTCTCGCCCACGAGAGCCTGACGTTCAACGTGTTTTCGGTTATGCCGAGGATTGTTGTAATCTCTTTGGTTGACAACTGCTGAAGGTATTTAAGGACGACAGTCTCACGATACTTAACGGGTAAATCAGCCACGGCCCGGCGAACACTTTCAGAAGTTTCACTATGCATCTGCCTGCTATCGGCGGCGGCTGGTTTCGCGTTTGTTTTTCGAGCGATTTTTCTATAAAAATTTAATCGCAGCATTCTTTTATATTTAAGAGAGCGACATTTGTTTATTGTTATTCTAAAGAGCCAGGTTTTCAGGCTCGATTG
>CAYNDE010000341.1:0-2157 GCA_964395535.1 uncultured Pirellulales bacterium | reverse complement strand
TCATCTGAAGCTCGGTTCCGAGCAGCCTTGCCTGCTTTTCCTTGGCGGCAAGGGCAATAAGGTCGTCAAAGACTTTCTCAAGTGACAATAATGCAACATCAAGCTCACCGGAGGTGGTTGCGAAGCCGTAACAGATTATTTCGCCCGAGGTCTGCTTTTCAAATTCGGGGACCCTGACGTTCATAATTGAGGCGAATTTTACAGCGAGGCTGAATTTTTTCGTTGGTATTTCGAGTGCAGCTTTTACGTCCTCGGGCTCCATAGAGGCGCGGGCGAGCATAAAACGGCGGCAGGTATCGAGAAGCTTTTGCTCGACCTTTTTGCGGAGCGGCTGAATCTCGTTGGCAATCTGGATGAGCTGGCGAGAGATTTCATCGCGTTTTTCGCTGAGCAGATGATGACCCCTGACGGCCAGTGCCAGCCGCCGGCGCAAAAGTAACAGCTCCATTCGTGTCGCATTTACATTAGCTTGCATTTACTACTTCCCGTTGTTTTTTCTCATTGTTTTCGTTATTTCGCTTTTTATTTTTTACTTTTTTTTCTTTGTTTTGCATGTTTTCAGTTTTTTCTTCTTTTGTTTGCGTGTCCTGCGGTTCTTTTTCCTTGTGCGGCTCGTTGGATTTTCTGAATTTTGGCATATATTTTTCTATGAGCTTTATGTCGATGCGTTTCAATTCGACGTTTTCGAACATACTGAGAAGTTTCCAGCCGAGATCAAGGGTCTGCTCGATAGTTCTGTTTTCGTAATAACCCTGTGAGATGTATTCATTTTCGAAATTGTTTGCGAAGGTCATAAACTTTCTGTCTTCCTCTGATAGGGCGGCTTCGCCCATAATTGTTGCGAGCTCCTGCGCTTCCTTGCCGCGGGCGTAAGCTGCGTAAAGCTGGTTATAGAGGTCTGCGTGGTCTTCGCGGGTTTTGCCTTCGCCGATGCCTTTGTCTTTTAATCGCGAAAGCGAGGGCAGGACATCGACAGGCGGTGAGACGGCTTTTCTGTGCAGTGAGCGTGACAGGATTATTTGTCCTTCGGTGATATAGCCGGTGAGGTCGGGGACAGGGTGAGTTTTGTCGTCTTCGGGCATAGTCAGGACGGGTACCATTGTGATTGAGCCTTTTTTCTTTTTTATTCTGCCTGCTCTTTCATAGACCGTTGCGAGGTCGGTATAAAGATAGCCGGGATAGCCTCTTCGGCCGGGGACCTCCTTGCGGGCTGCGCTTATTTCTCGAAGGGCTTCGCAGTAGTTTGTCATATCGTTCAGGATGACGAGCACGTGCATATCGCGTTCGAAGGCGAGATATTCGGCTGCGGTTAGTGCGAAGCGCGGCGTTGCGATGCGCTCTATTGCCGGGTCGTTGGCGAGATTTATGAACATAACGGCGCGTTCGATGGCGCCTGTTTCGTTCAGGTCGTTAATAAAGAATTGTGCGGCCTCGAATGTGATACCCATAGCGGCGAAGACTACGGCGAATTCCTCGCCTTTGCCGAGCACGGTTGCCTGGCGTGCGAGTTGTGCGGTGATTTTGTCGTGCGGCAGGCCTGCACCGGAAAAGACGGGCAGCTTCTGGCCTCGCACAAGGGGATTCAGGCCGTCAATGGTTGAGATGCCGGTCTGAATAAATTCGTTGGGATAGTCGCGGCCGAAAGGATTGATGGGATTGCCGTTGATGTTCGTATACTTTTCGGCGATGATTTCCGGGCCGTCGTCCTTGGGGACACCGAGTCCTGAAAAGACTCTGCCGAGGATGTCGATGGACAGGCCGAACTCGAGAGGCCTGCCGAGAAAGCGTACGGTGCTGTCTTCCACGTCGATGCCGTCGGTGCCTTCGAAGACCTGCACGAGGACCTTGTCGTTTTCGACCTGCAGAATCTGGCCGTGACGTATCGTGCCGTCACCAAGCTCGATGTCAACGACGTGGCCGTACTTTGCCTCGTCAACCATCTCGACGAGCATCAGCGGGCCGTAAATGTTCGTTACTGTCTGATATTCCTTTAGCATTTTATACTCCTGTTCTATATTTTAAGCTGTCACTGCGGTTCGCAGCTTGTTAATTTGTTTGTCGATGGTTTCTCTTATCTGAGTGATTTTCTGTATTTGCTCCTGCGGGATATACTTTGCTCTTGCGATTTGCTCTCTTACTTCGAGCTTGAAGATTTCG
>CAYNDE010000340.1:0-2160 GCA_964395535.1 uncultured Pirellulales bacterium | reverse complement strand
AGTCAAGCCATATTATCGGGACGGCCTGTAATGAGTGTAAAAGGGATTAATCTGTTTGCAATATTAACGGTTTTTCTGGCTTTCGGACCAGTTTGCTCAGGTGAGCAAAAATCCGAGCAGCCGGCTACACAGGCCGGCACGCAGCAATTATCCGAAGGACAACTGAATATTAACAAGCTTGCTCTTCTGGAGAATAAGGATGAGCAAATCAGGCTTCAGGCTGCATTATTGATATTGGGAGACGAATCGGAAGCTGCGAGAGGGGTACTTCTTGAAACGCTGAAAATGGAAAAGAACTCGGCCGCCCGGATGGCAGTATGTCGAGCGCTGAGTAAAAGCCGTACGGAGAAAAGAGAAATAAGAAAGAAGGAAGATTTTATTATTCCTTTACTATCCATACTTGTAACATCGCAGGAATCCAGCGAGGTGAAATTAGCATCTGAGGCGCTTTTGATATTCGATTACAGCCAGATATCATCGAAGCTTAATATGATAGCGGCGGACGCCTCCTCACCGCTTAACGCACGTTTAAATGCAATATATGCTCTGAGGTTGCGGTCTGATTTGGAAGCAATAATACAGCTTATCCGACTTGCAGGTGACACGGAGCCGAGTGTCGCTGCGGAAGCTGAAAAGGCACTGCAATCTGTCGGCATAACCGTCGGTAAGGACGCCGAGACTCGGGAAAAAATCATACAAGAACTTCAGAGCAAGGGCAAAGAGAAGTTTCTGCAGGAAAGGCTCGTTCAGCAGAAATTGAATATGGACGCCCTGGAAGCTAAAATTAAGTCCTGGCGGGAACGTTATCTTGCGCTGCTTGATACCAGCTACAGTGCCATTACAGAGGATACGGAGCGGGGCAGGTTTCTATCGGTGCATTTGCGAGATGCGGAACCGGCAGTAAAACTGTGGGCGCTCGATAAGGTGAGTAAATGGCGGGCAGGTACGGGTCCGAAATCGAACATACCGGCTGAGCTGGGCCCATCACTGATAAAGCTGATATCGGATGAGGACAAACAGGTGCGTCTGAAGACGGCTTTGTTGCTGCCTGTGATAGGGGAGCTGGGTTCAGCAGGCCCGTTAGCCGAGCAGTTCAAAATTGAAACCGACCCGGAGGTTAAAGGCGAGATTCTGACGGCTCTCGGCTGGGCGTGCTACTATGGTTCTTTGCCAAGCGCTTCGATAAGGGTGTCGGGTGAATTAATAAGGCAGACGCTTCAGTGGGCGCAGGAGTATCTTGCCGATAGCAATACTAAAAAGGCGATAAAGGGTTCGGATGTTATAGGCAAGCTTCTGGAAAATAGCGAGCTGAGCGAGCCGGAGGTGGCAAAATATCTTAGTTTGCTTGCAGATAAGTATATAGAGCAGGAGAACAGAGGTGTTAACGAGCTTTGCGGCGAGCTTCTTGGGGTGATGTCGCGGCTCTGCAGCAAAGGAGTGAACAAGCAGAAGGCTGCGGACGTTTTCAGGCCTTTATTCGAGGATGCACTTAAGAGTGAATCAGATACGCTGAGACAGGCGGCGGTTGACGGACTTATTTATATAGACAAACCTGCTGCACTTGCCAGGCTGGGCCGAGACTTTAATAATGATAAAAATCCTGCAATAAGAAAGAAAATCATAACGCTTGCAGAAGAGATTGGCGGCAGGGAGGATTTGGTCTGGCTTTCAGAGAAAATCGGTTCGAACTCGGAAAGCAAACCTGCATGGCAGGCGATGCTGAAGATATTTAATCGCACGGATACAGAAACACTTGGAAGGTGGGTCGACAGGCTGGATGCCAAGCTGAAAGAAGGAAAGCTGCTGGACGAGCAGATGCTTTTGTTCCTCGAGACGGCGGAGGCAAAGGCGGCGGCTGAGAAGAATACGGGGATGCTCAAGGGCATTCGCAGCAGAATGGCCGGTCTCTATAAAAGCAGCGGTAACTATGAGCGTGCGGCTCAGTATTACGGAATATTGCTGAATAGTAATCCAGAGCCGGACGAGCAGGAAAAGGAAACTCTCTTGGCGGAACTGCTGGATGTGTACCTGAGCTGGCCTAATATGGGGCAGGCCGAGCAATTGATAAATAATCGCGTTCTTGAAGAAGACCTTGAGCCTGGAAGCCAGTTTGGTAATACTATTGAGTTTCACCTTATCAATCCGTCGGCAATCAATGAT
>CAYNDE010000339.1:0-2161 GCA_964395535.1 uncultured Pirellulales bacterium | reverse complement strand
GATTTTAAGCATGCCCCTGAGATGAGATTTCCTGCCAAAAGGGCGAGAGATTTTATCAAAGCTACCGAAGGGATTTGCAAGGCCAACAGTGAAGATGAAATAATCGCCACTTTGCTTGAGGTTGCGCACAGCCAGTTCGACGCATATCACAGCTGGTGTGCATTGAGGGGTACGCCTGCGGGTGCGATGACATCTCATTCGGGCAGGTGCAGGGACGGCTCAAGAGTACAGTTTAACCAGATAAAACTAAACGATAAGATTACCGAGGCTATCGAAAAAAAGCAGTTTCTGCTTATACCGCGGGCTCCGGTTGAGCTGCGCGAAGAGCTTGGAATAAACTCGGTAATGATTGGGCCGATTATCAGCAAGGACGGCTGTTACGGAGTCCTGTACGTGGATAATGATATGTCACATGACCACTACAGCCTCAGCGACCTGGATTATATGATGCTGCTTTCAATTCACACCGCCGCAATCCTGAGAAACTTTTGACCTTCAAATCAGCCGCAGCAATATCTTTGGGAGAGGCGTTTTTCCTGCAGAAGCTAAGTTCTTTTGTATTTTCCCATTAATTGTCCTTCAGCGAGGATGTGGCCGGCCATATGTTCCAGCAGAGTTTCTTTGTCTGCGAGAGAGACGATATCGATAGGAATACCGAGTGCGTAAATCTTAAAGAAGTATCGGTGCGTTCCGCTGGGCGGACAAGGCCCGCCGTAACCGGTTGAGCCAAAATCGGTGACTCCCTGTCTTGTGCCGTCAGGCAGTGTTTCGTCGTCGGGGACATTCTCGGCAAGCTCTCTTTTTTCAGCCGGAAGATTGAAGAGAACCCAGTGGACCCAGGTGCCCATCGGAGCGTCGGGGTCGTCACAGATGACAGCTATGCTTTCTGTATTTGCAGGGACATCGTCCCAGGTCAGCGGCGGTGAGATATCCTGGCCGTCACAGGTGTACTTTGAAGGAATCATCCCGCCTTCTTCGAAGGCCGAACTTGTAAGTTTGATATCCATTTCAGACTCCTTTTATGTTATGGTAAGAAACAAAACGGAAAAAACGAAGATTATCCACATGGTAATTTTTATCTCTTTTACTTTGCCGCAGAGTAATTGAATAATCGTATAGGAGATAAAGCCGAAGGCCAGGCCGGTACTTATGCTGTAGCTTAAGGCTATCATTACCATAATGATAAAGGCAGGGAAGGCCTGTTCGATGTTTGCAAGGTCAATTTTTTTAACCTCTTTAATCATAAACAGGCCGACCATAATAAGTGCCGGTGCCGTTGCATATTCGGGTACGATTCTGACCAGCGGCACAAGCAGTATCGCCAGCAGAAAGCAAATACCGGTAACTATTGAAGTAAGCCCTGTACGGCCTCCTTGCTCAATGCCGGCAATTGATTCGATATAGGCGGTTGTCGTTGAAGTTCCGAAAAGGGCGCCGAATACGGTTGCAGCAGCATCGATACCGAGCAGCTGGTCGAGAGATTTTATTTTCTTTTGCTCATCTACGATGTTCGCCTCGTTGCAGCATGTGATGAGCGTGCCGATGCTGTCAAACATGTCCATAAATGTCATAGTGAAAATAGTTGCAAAGAAAGACCATTTAAGGGCGCTGAGAATATCCAGTTGAAAAGCAACAGGGCTGATATCAAAGCTTAACGGTTCCGGCTGATAAGAGATGCCGAGTTTTTTTGCGAGCAGGCATGCCAGTGCTGTCGATGCGATGATACCGACGACCAGCCCGCCTTTTATCTTTTTGATTTCGAACAGCAGCATTACAATCAGGCCGAACAGCCCGATTAGAACTTCGAGCTTTATCGGCCCGGCTTTTACGAGTGTATGCTCATCGGCTATTACGATTCCGAGTTTTTTCAGGCCTATGAAAGTGATAAACAAACCGATGCCGACCGCAATAGCAGAAATGAGTGAAGAGGGTATTGCCTCGACGATTTTTTTTCTCAGCCCGAAGAGTGTAAAGATTAAAAAAAGGATACCTGACAGAAAGACAACACCGAGAGCAGTCTGCCAGCTCATTTTTCCTGTGGCAACGAGAAATGCAAAAAAGGCATTTAGTCCCATACCCGGCGCCATGGCAATGGGTGCGTTTGCGAGAAGTCCTACTGTGAGAGTAGCCAGGCCGCTGACCAGGCAGGTTACGATTATCA
>CAYNDE010000338.1:0-2161 GCA_964395535.1 uncultured Pirellulales bacterium | reverse complement strand
AGCTGCCAGCCTGCTGCTTCCCAGAGAAAATAGAAAAAACATACGACCGCACTTTCAAAGCCTTTGCTGAAGCCTGGGGACTTTAAAATCAGCAGCGAAATAGTAGGCATGTTTATTTTTATTTACGGGAGTGTTGATTTTTATAAACGGATGATGAAAAAGCGCCGATAGCTCTTTTTCAGTCCCATATTAAGTAAACTTAAATCGATTATAAAGCAGCCGTGTTGCTAAAAAGCAACATGGTGTTAAAATACGTCATCTGCATTATTTTCGAGCCTCAATTATACATACTGATATAAATATTTAGTTATCAGGCTCTTAGGTAATTTTGTCAGAAAGTTTTGACAGTGTAAGCTCCTGTTGGCATATCTTTTGCACTTTTTCTTTATTTGGCTCTTTGGTCAATGATATTGGGCGGACGTCCAAAAAGCAAATAATTTGGAGGAGGATGATGCCGCCCGATTTCAACTATAAACAGAGCTGGCTCGCCAGCTCTGTTAGAAAAATTTACGGGGTCGTGTCGGAGGAGAACGACTCCGTTTTTAATACCGCTTTTGCTCCTCTAACTGAGCTTTTTAGCGTATTACCCTCTAAAAGCATACATCGTTTAAGCGTTTACTTTTATCTATTCAACGGCATACCAGCAAGTTATAATCTTCTTAGTATGGAACGCGCAGCCTACAGAATTATTGATGCCAATTTCAATAGGGCACGGGAAGCAACCCGCCTTATTGAAGAGTATTGCAGATTTTATTTGGATTCCGGCCCTTTGACCGCGAGGTCGAAGCAGCTTCGTCACCAGCTTTGTTCCGCCGTCGGCCGGTTGGATGCGATTGGGCTCATCTCAAGCAGGGATACAGCCGGTGATGTCGGCATCGGACAGATCGTGGATAAACAGCTTCGAAGAGCGGATTTAACCGACAGTTTCACCGCCGCCTGCAAACGGCTTGCAGAAGCCCTGCGGGTGTTAGCCGAGATAATTTCACCGATTAATCAAGCCGCGGCAGCAGAAATCGAGAATTTGCGGTACAGCTCCTATAGTCTCGAGAAAGACATAGTCTTGTTCAGCGATGCAGCAGAAAAGTTCAGAAAAGTTCGTTTATATATCGTTATTACAAGCAATTTGCCTGCTGAGGTTTTTCCTTTGGCGCAGAAATGTGCCGCCGGCGGTGCCGATTGCATTCAGCTCAGGGCAAAATCCATCGACGATGACAAGCTATACGCGATGGCTGTCGAGTTCGTCAAAATCTGCAATGACGGCGGCGCCCTAAGCATCATAAACGACAGGGCCGACGTCGCGTCGGCGGCAGGAGCTGACGGCGTTCATCTCGGCCAGAACGATTTACCGCCCAACACAGCACGAAAGCTCGCAGCAAGGCCTTTGATAATCGGCAAAAGCACACATTCGCCAAAGCAATTAAAAAAAGCCATTAATGAAGGTGTTAATTACGTCAGTCTCGGCCCGGTACATCCCACGCCGACAAAACCGACCGCAGAGGCGGTCGGCCTTGGTTATGTTTCTAAAGGTATTAAGACACTCGGGGAAACCGGCATCGGCCACGTTGCCATCGGCGGTATAAATATAAGCAATGTCGAAGAAGTATTAAAAGCCGGTGCGAAAGCGATTGCGGTTTGCAGGGCTGTTACGGAAGCCGAGAATCCAAAGACAGCGTGTCAGCGGTTAAAAGAAAAAATCGTCTCAATTGAGCAAAAGTGACTTGTCAGCTTTGATGCTCAAAGTTCGCTTTTACGCTTGTTGTTTCTTGGTCTTTGTGATAAAAAAATACATCAGTAACGGAACAGCACAGATAAAAGGACTGGAATATGAAAGAGGGTATTTTGTGCAAAATTTTGCGGCTGGGAATCTTTGCTTTTACTTTGACCGTCATTTTGAGCGGCTGCGGAAGGAAAAGAGCTGTCAGCCGGGCAGATGAAAAAATGAAACCGATACCTTTTACAGATGTTAAAATAACCGATGACTTCTGGTCACGCCGCATAGAAACAAACAGAAAAGTCACAATACCCGCCGCATTTAAAAAATGCGAAGAAACCGGACGAATTGATAACTTCGCAATAGCGGGCGGCTTAAAAGAAGGCGAACATAAGGGCGTGTATCCCTTTGATGATACGGATGTATATAAGATTATTGAGGGCGCAAGCT
>CAYNDE010000337.1:0-2165 GCA_964395535.1 uncultured Pirellulales bacterium | reverse complement strand
GTGACAGGCCGACGTGTTTTTCCTCGAAATATGACTGAAGCACATCAACAAGCTGCTCGAGATTGGGATAGTCGCCGCTTGATAAGCTAAAAAGGCTGATGGTATCGAGACCTGTTGACAGGTAGCATTTTTTTGCTGTTTCTAAGATTCTGTTAATGCTTCTAAACCGGACGGGTCTTCTGCAAAAAGTTGCCTGGCAGAACCTGCATCGGCCTGGACAGCCACGCATTATCTCGATATTTATCCTGTCGTGAACTATTTGTGCGAAGGGGACAATGGGTTTCTCTACGACAGGGGCATTATTAAAGTCATCGATAACGGCATTTTCAAATCTTTTCGGAAGATTTTTTATTATTGGCCTGGGAATTTGTTTCCCATGTTTTGTTTTAAATTCATAAAAGCCGGGGACATATACGTATTCAAAGCTGCTTGCTGCTTTCTGCAGGATTTGGTTTTTACCAGAGCCGCCGTTTTTTTCGCTGATGAAAAGCTTTGCAAGCTCGACAACAGCGTCTTCACCTTCTCCGAGGATGAACATATCGAAGAAGTCGGCTATCGGCTCGCAGCAGTTAGCCATACCGCCGCCGCCTATAATTAGCGGGTCATCCTCGCTGCGGCTGCCGCTTCGAAGCGGTATGTCAGCCAAATCGAGGATGTTTAAGACGTTCGTGTAGCACAGCTCATTGGTTAAGCTAAATCCGACGATGTCGAAGCTTTTCAGCGTCGCCTTTGATTCGAGAGTGAAAATGGGGATGTTGTTTTTGCGCAACAGCTCTTCAGCGTCGAGCCAGGGAGAAAATACACGCTCTGCAGCGACTCCATTAATTTTATTAAGGATATCGTAGATAATTGCAAGGCCGGTGTGACTCATACCCACCTCATAGATATCGGGAAAGCAAAGCGCAACTGTCAATTCGCTCCGGCTCAGGTCTTTTTTTATCTGGTTAATTTCACCGCCTATATATCTCGCCGGCCTGCGAACGTAAGGTAAAAAGTGCTGTTCGATTCTTTCGGTTACTGTTGTTATTTCTTTACTATTCATAACGACATTATAAAATGAAAGGTGATAATTTTCTAATGGATATTGCGTTGTTGTAAAAATTGATACCGGCAGTGAGGCTATTATGAAAAGAAATAGTAAAAGTTTCATACCGATTGCTTTTGCTGTTATCTTTGTTTTGTCCTTTTTGTATTTTAGTTTAGTAAACGAAAGGGCTGAACCATACGAAGCGGACAGCGGCTATCGGCCGGTAATGGGAACCTTCGCCCACGTAATTGTCATCGCCGTGGAGGAAAAAGCTGCGCAAGCCTGCATCGAGGCGGCCATCGAGCAGATTAATAAAATAGATGAGCTGATGAGCTACCACAATCCGGACTCGGAAATCAGCAGACTTAACCGCAGCGCTTTTGAAAATCCAGTTAAGGTAGGGCCATTGACATATCAGGTGATTAAAAAAGCCGTTGAATTTAGCCGCCTGACCGATGGTGCATTTGATGTTACTGTTGGACCGCTTGTTGACCTGTGGCGCAGAGCCGGTGATGCCAATACTGTGCCGACCCAGCAGCAGCTCCAGGAGGCCGGCTCAAGAGTCGGCTGGGATAAACTTATCCTCGAAGACAGCGAACAGAGCGTTCAGTTTGCTGTTGATGGAATGCGGCTTGATTTGGGAGGTATAGCGAAGGGTTTTGCCATTGATAAGGCAATCGAGGCAATCGAAGAAGCTGGCGGCCTCGGCGCTCTGGTCGATATAGGTGGTGACATCCGCTGTTTCGGTAAAACGCCGAAAGGTCAAAAATACTGGCTCGTCGGTCTGCAAAATCCCGACCTTGAAAGTGAAGAACAAATTTTATTTACACTAAAGCTTTCAGCCGGCGCTGTTGCAACCAGCGGTGACTACCAGAGGTTTGTTTTAATCGGCGGCAGGCATTATAGCCATATCATAAATCAGAAGACCGGCAACAGTGCTGAGGCTCTATCCAGCGTAACTATCATCACTGATAGCGCAACCGATGCCGATGCACTGGCTACTGCTGTGAGTGTTATGGGAGCTGCAAAAGGTACTGAGTTGATTGAAAAGAGCTCCAGCACCGAAGCAATTATAATATCTGCTGCACCGGAATACAAAATCACAAAAACCAGCGGAGCAGAGAAGTTTATCAAATAA
>CAYNDE010000336.1:0-2171 GCA_964395535.1 uncultured Pirellulales bacterium | reverse complement strand
CGACTGCGTAGTCGTACATCTGCTGAAAATAGTCGGATGCAAAATACAGCCTGTCCTGCCAGTCCCAGCCGAGCCAGCGAACATCGGCTATTATTGAGTTGACGTATTCTTCTTCTTCTTTTTCCGGGTTGGTATCATCGAACCGCAGATTGCAGGTACCGCCGAATCCAGCAGCGATACCGAAATTAAGACAGATACTTTTGGCATGGCCGATATGAAGATAGCCGTTGGGCTCCGGCGGAAAACGAGTAGCTACCCTGCCGTTCCATTTATTGCTCTTTATATCATCAGCAACAATCTGCCTTACAAAATCCAGCCTAGATTCAGTGTTATCATCGGTCATATTCTTTTATTATTCTTTACTTATTATTTGAGAAAATTTTTTACCACTTCCTTAAGTTCGGGTATTTTATTTTGAATAACGTCCCAGAGAATATCGTTATCGATTCCGAAATAAACATGTGTAATAAAATCTCTCATACCTGCAATATTACGCCAGGGAATGGAAGGCATTTTTTGCCTTGTTCCGTCAGATATGTTTTTTGCGGCCTCTCCGATTATTTCAAGATTTCTTACAACGGCATCGTAGGTTTTCGAATCCTCGATAAGCTGCTCGAGTGTAAGGTTTTCGATATACTTAGAAATTTTTTCACAGCAGAGGACTATGTCCTGTAAAAATATTTTTTCATCTCTTGACATCGATAAGCTCCTTTTCGATTTGTTCTTTGATTTGCGGCCGAAGAGCTTTTCTCGTTACGAGATCCACACCAGTATGCAGGACGTCCTGCAGGTGAAACTTCAGGTTCATATAATTATCGAAAGTCGCTCTGCCTGCGAACTCTACAAGTATATCAATGTCACTTTTTTCAGTTGCCCTATCTCGAGCAACCGAGCCGAAAATCGCAAGCCTGCTGACGGCAAAATTCTTCTGCAAATAATCAAAGTTGCCTGAAAGCAACTTTAAGACATTGTGCTTTTTCATTTTTTCATCCTTTAATATTGTATATCACGCTGTTATTATAATTTGCGTTTAAGAAAGCGTCAATATAACGTTTTATGATGGTAACTACGGCCTTAATGGAGTCATATAAACAACAGAAGTGATTCATGAAAAAGATAATAACTTATTTTGAACTTATTATCTTATCAGTTGATTGCAACAATAAATCGAGATTTGCAAACTCATAGATATTGCCAAATTGGCAGCAGCTACACGACAGCCGTCCGGGTCAAACAGTTAAACTGTTTTGGCCTGAATGATAAGCGGCAACTGTTCATAAAACTGCCACTACGAACCATCGGGCTCTCTATGCTTGACAATCAGCAGGATTTAACGTAGTTTGCTTATTTTACAGCTAAATCGGACAATTATTAGGGCAAGTTTATGGTAGTAACACGTTTTGCACCGTCGCCGACAGGTTATTTGCATATCGGAGGTGCAAGAACTGCGCTCTTCAACTGGCTGTGGGCAAGGAAAAACAAGGGTAAATTCATCCTTAGAATAGAAGATACGGATATCAAACGCAACACACCAACGGCGACGCAGCAGGTGATAGACGATTTGCGATGGCTCGGCATCGACTGGGATGAAGGGCCCGAAGTCGGTGGGCCTAACGGGCCTTATTTTCAATCGCAGAGAAAGGATATTTATCAACAATATGTCGATAAACTAATCGAGCAGAAAAATGCTTATTACTGCTTCGATACGCCTGAGCAGCTCGAGACAATAAGGCAAAAGGCCATATCGGAAAAGAAAAACATTGTTTACCCCCGTCCGGCAAAGTTGCCCGACGAGAGCGACGTCAAAAAGGCAAGGGCCGCCGGCAAGCCTGTCACTGTACGCTTCGCAATGACCGATGAGCAGATTATCGTCAATGATGTAATCAGAGGCGAGGTGACATTCAACGGCGCTGAGCTTGGTGACTTTATCATCTTAAAAAGCGACGGCCTGCCAACTTACAATTTTGCGGTTGTTATAGACGATGCTTTAATGGGCGTAACGTGCGTTATTCGCGGCCAGGAGCATCTGATGAACACGCCGGGCCAGCAGGAACTCTGGAAGGCATTAGACTTCGGCGAACTGCCGCAGTACGTTCATATGTCAGTAACAATAAGTGAATCCGGCGGCAAACTGTCAAAAAGAGAAAGACCAAAAGCACTGCGAGATGCAA
>CAYNDE010000335.1:0-2187 GCA_964395535.1 uncultured Pirellulales bacterium | reverse complement strand
GGCGCCCTTTGAAATCCTTTTTTGACTGTATCACTTCTCATAATCTTATTTCTCCGAAAAACCGTAAAAATCCGGTAAAGAAACAAAAAATGATTTTAACGCCTGCCGGCTGATAAATAAAGGAAATTAGTTTGTTTTCAGGAATATACACGCTATAATTACAGTTTAAATTATGGATAATTTTTAGGAGACCCGATTATGAAATTACAAAAGGCGTTTTTTGCATTATCGATTGTTTTTATTTTCGCATTTGTTTTTATCGTCGGCTGTGAGCCTGCCGAGAAGCCGAAAGAAGTTGCTGTAAAGCCGCAGCCCAAAAAGCCGGTGAAGCCGGCCGAGATGCCTGAGACCGCAATGTTCGCATTGAAGTTTAAACAAGGTGATTCGGCATTTTATATGGTAACATTGGAAAGAGATAAAAGCCTCGAATTCACCGGTGAGGTCGCAGATGACCAGAACTTCAAGAGCGGGCATACCGGCAGTAAAGCTGAGATTTTATTCGAGAGGCAGATTCAAAGTGTCGACAGCAGCGGTAATGCCGTCGCAAAAGTTACAATTCAGGCCGTGAAGTATCTTATGAAAGTCAAAAATCAGGTGGTAGTGGATTTCGACAGCTCCAGACCGGCAGACAATAATAGTGCTCTTAATCAATTAATCGGCAAAAACTACGAAATTACAATCACTGCTAAAGGCGAAGTGGTAAATGTGAAAGGAGCCGTCTCGATTGAAGATGCTGTCAGGGGCAATGCTCCAGACCAGAGGGCTGCCGCTCAGCTTGTTGCAGACGAGGTTGTAAAGAAATGTCACGAGGTGCCGCCTCTTATCGATGCCAACGACAAGAAATTCAGTCCGGGCGACAAGTGGAAAGGCCAAAAAACATTTTCGTTCGACCTTATGGGCTCGGATTCCTACGAGAAAATATATACCCTTAAAGAAATCAAAGACGTAGATGGAAATATGGTTGCTTTAGTTGATATGATTTCCGTACCGGGTCCCGAGGAGACGCAATCAGCCGACCTCTCAAAGATGTTTGTCCAGACAAGCGATTATACGGGTGAGATGAAATTTGATTTAACAAACGGAGAAGTTACGCAATATTCAGAGCAAATGAAGTCCGAATGGACGGTTGTCGACCCCGAATCGGCTCAGGAGAGCGGCCAGCTTTCGACAATAAAGATGGGAACTACCGAGCTGTTCAGCCTTAAAAAAATTGACTGACAGAATTTTCCTGGTTTAGACGAAAGGAGTGTAATTGAACAGGACGATTGTTTTGTGTCTGGTAACGGTTCTGGTACTAAGTTTCATACCGGCATGTCGACAGCCGGAACGTCAACGTCTGGCGAAAACCGCAAAGGGGGCAAATCTTCTGACAGTGGATTTTCAGCAGTCACAGACACTTCGTTATAAATTTGTATCCAGCAGAGACACTGAGGTTATTATGCAGGAGGCCTCAAAAACAGAACAAGGCAAAGCCACCACATACTCCGAGAGAATGGAAATGGTAGTTGCTTACACGCCAGTAGATGTTGACCCGTACTCCTTTACGACAATAAAAGCGAAATGTGAATCAATTAATGTCAGCCGTAATCCCACAGCAGGTGGAAGGAACGATGCGGCGAGGAATTTCGCGGGTAAAAGCTTCACGATACGTGTTACGGCTGCAGGTAAAATCGATGATCGCGGAGAGCTAAGAGCGCTGATGGAGGAAGTTGCCGAGAAAGCCTTCAGAACAAGCACAGGGTATGGCAGGATAAAAGAGCCTGATATGGTCTGCGATTTTCTGGCCACTCAGTGGTTTTTATGGGATGCGGTCTCAAGCATAGATAACCCCGCAGATGGAGTTAGCGTCGGTGATAGCTGGAAATCTCAGCTTTCAGTTCCCACGCCTATGATAATGCACAAAGCGAGAGACGTTGTATATAAGCTTGAGGAAGTTCGTCAGTCCGACAAAGGCCAGGTGGCGGTTATAACAAGCTCTTATTCGCTTTCTAAAGATTCACCTTCCGGCTGGCCTGTACCATACTCAGGCAGATTCAGACTGAGCGGGCCTTTTGGTCTCTACGACAGATACCGCGTTTCAGGTTTGCAGGGTACGGGCACAGAGCTGTTTAATATCGATGCCGGACGAATCGAGCAATCAGAACAGGATTATGAAATGAATATGACCGCAACATTGCCGCTGCCTTC
>CAYNDE010000334.1:0-2188 GCA_964395535.1 uncultured Pirellulales bacterium | reverse complement strand
TCAACTGCATTTCAGGGTCAAGGAATCTGCCCTGCACAAACTGCAGGTATTCTCTTAAAATCAAGGCAATATCGGCAAACTTCAGTGCTGAAAATCCGGCAAATTCATCTTTCTGGAGCCCGGTGATGAGTTCGTCAATATCTTCCGGCTGTTTGGCATAGGCCTGAAGCTCGGCGATAGTCTGCGCCATTTGCCTGCTGAAACCTGTGAAGTCAGCGGACCCGCTGAAAAGTTTCAAATCCTTTTTATGCTCGGCGAGAATCCTGCTGATAACCATCTGCCTGCCGATTTTTGAAAGTCTCGGCCTGGCAGTATTTCTGCCCAGCAGCAAGTATTGAAGCCTATCAAAAGACAGCACATTCAATCCAGCTACCTCCTGTGAAGCGGCCAACTGGGAAGGATTAGGGCTTTGATAACCTGTAATCTGTTCATTTGCTCGCCTATCGGCGAAGCCGATGGAAAGTATGGCCCGCTCGGCCTGGTAGGTCGCCTGCTCCGGAACAAGAAAAATCAGCTTCTGCCGGTCTTTCGGCTCCTGCAGAGCTTTGGCTATGGAATCTATGCAGTAGCTGCTTTTGCCCGTACCGCTTCTGCCGAGAATAAACTGAACCGCCATAACAAACACCTTAAAATAACAGTTAATTAAACCAGTTTTTACCACAAAAAAAATAACTTTTCAAATCCTTGTTTTTTTGAATGAAATTTGGGGAACAATTCGTCTTATTTTTCGTCTATAGCAAATAGAAGCGAACATTTTTGTCGGCTCTCAAGTACAAATAAATAGAAGTCTTCAGGACCGAGTAATTTCGCTTCCTCCTCTCCTCCTCAGCTCGGTCCTGCTTTTTTATGCGGCAGGGGCGGTTTGCGAACATTATTATTATGACAAAAGTATACTAATTCAGAGCTTCCAACAGGGTCGGGTAAATCTCTTTCTCCTCTCCTCCGCAGCCCGGCCCTGTTCTTTTATTGTCATTTGTGAAACGGCTTTGAACTTTTTTCCGGCGGGTAAGGTAAATAAAAATAAAGCAATAAACGCAGCTAACGGACCGGGTAATAAGCTACCTCAACATCTACGAAACCCGGTCCGTTTTTGTTTTAAACAGCTCATGAAACAATCCGGTTTTCACAAAAAAATCAGTAGTCTAAAAAACACAAGCAGGTTATAATGCAAGTTTCTATTTCGATAGAAATTAACAGGCAGCTTATTTACAGGAGCGGATTATGTCAGGTCATTCTCACTGGTCAGGTATAAAATTCAAGAAGGCGGCACTCGACGCAAAGCGGGGCAAAATCTGGAGCAAACTTGCAAGGGCTATTATCGTGGCGGCAAAGGCCGGCGGCGGCGACCCTTCGGCTAACCTTACTCTGCGATACGCGATAGATAAAGCCAAGGCCTCCAATATGCCCAAAGACACGATTGAAAAGGCCATAAAAAAAGGTACCGGCGAGCTCGGAGCAACCAGTTTCGAACAGATTCTTTACGAAGGCTACGGGCCGGGAGGTGTGGCTGTTATGGTTGATGTGCTGACCGATAACCGCAACCGTACCGCACCCGAGATTCACAGAATATTCGAGAGGCATAACGGGTCGATGGGAAAAGGCGGCTGCGTCAACTGGATGTTCGGCAAAAAAGGACTTATCACCGTTTCAGCAGAAAAAATCGACGAAGACTCGCTGATGGAAATCGCCCTCGGCGCCGGCGCAGACGATATGACAAATACGGGCGAGGTTTACGAAATAACCTGCGAGCCGGCTGCTTACGAAGCCTTAAAACAAACACTTCAGGAAAAAGAGATTCCTACCGAAATGGCTGAAATATCAATGGTGCCGCAAAATACGATTGAGATAAAAGACAAAGAACTGGCCCGCAAGATAATCTCTCTTATGGACGCCTTCGAGGACCACGACGACGTCCAGAATACCTACGCAAACTTCGATATACCGGATGAGCTGATGACTTAAAGAGCGTACAGCATGGAGCGAATAGGATTGAGAACCGATACTCGATACTGGATGCTCGCTACTCGATTCGGGATAAGAATCACAAGAAACGAGTTTAGTTACACAAGAGTATAAACGCATAAGTTATGTCTTACTTTTCAGGCAGGATTTCTCTCGCATCAGCCATAAATTGGAATTCCCTCGCGTTTGACCAATGCGTTGAATCTTGTATCTTTCGAGAGGTCAA
>CAYNDE010000333.1:0-2194 GCA_964395535.1 uncultured Pirellulales bacterium | reverse complement strand
TTGCAATCATCACTTTAAATCAAATGAAAATTACGCAAAAACCTCATCGATGACGATTTTTACTTCTTTTGCCGATTGAATACTGGAAGTGGCTTTCACTACCTTGCCGTTACGGTAATAAATGGTGAACGGCAGCCCAAAAAATTTTTGGCATTCCGGTAAACCTTTGATAATTGCAGCGGAAGGGATATCGAAGTCCATATCCCGAAATTGAATATCAGGGTAATTCCCCTGCAAAATTTCAAATATGCCATATACAGGGATACACATAGGCCCCATTCTTCCACAACAGACAGCAACTTTTTCGTTGTTCTCAATTAACTCTTTAAGTTGCTCTTCACTTTCGATATGCTCTAAATTAGTTTGAAGCATTTGTTACACCTCTTTTCTTCCACTTTTCCATCGTTTCTACAAAATGCTGTCCAGCACAGCCTTAATATATTCGGTTCTACTCAAAAGCTCTGAAGCAGCCGAGTTTAGAACATCGGTTATAAGTTTGGGATATATCCCGACAACTATGATCAATACTACGAAGATAAACATAGGGATCAAGGCAGTGACAGGAGCTTCTTTCCTTCCCGGATTAACCTTTCCTCCCTTAAAATACAGAACTTGGACAACACGGAAAAAATATGCCCCTTCAATTACCGTACCTAACAAGGCAAGGCCAATAAGCACGGTAAAAATAGCCTCTCCAGTAGCCAAGGCAGCTCGAACAATTAAAAATTTGCTGGGAAAACCTACAAAAGGAGGCAGCCCTACGAGTGAAAAGGCACCAATGGTAAAGGCTAAACAGGTAAGAGGCATCTTCTTGCCTATTCCTTCCAGGGCCGAAATATCCGGAGAACCTGCACGATAAATCATATACCCTGCTGCCAAAAACAGTAGTGCCTTAGATAAGGTATGACTTATCAGCTGGAACAAGCCGCCAGTTACTCCATAAGAGGTAGCTATGGCCAGAGCAAACAGGATTAAGCCTATTTGGCCTATGCTGGAATAGGCAAGCATTCTCTTGATGTTATTCTGGCTAAGAGCACACATCTCACCCACTAAAAGAGTTAAAATCCCTAAAAGTGCCAGGAACGGCAAAATGCCTGAGGCGCCGAATATAGTAAATACTACCCTTGACACGGCATAAAGACCCACCTCAATGGCTATGCCGGATAGAATCGCGCTTATAGATGACGGCGCCGATGAATGAGCGTCAGGCAGCCATGCATTCAGCGGGAATATAGCAGACTCCACTCCGAAGCCGGTAATAATCAGTACCATAGGAACAAAGACCGATATGGAACTGACTGATTTTATATTTCGGGCAATATCAGCCATATTAAGCGTACCGAACTGACCGTAAAGCAGACCTATCCCTATAAGCAGAAGGCTTGAGCCAACAGCACCTTGAATTAGATACTTTACTGCTGACTCGATTCCGGCTTTGTCTCTCAGGTAAGCTACGAGGGCGTATGATGAAATGCAGAGGATTTCAAAGAAGACAAAGAGGTTAAATATATCCCCGGTAAGAACAACACCTGTAGCTCCGGTAAGAAGCAGAAGATAAAGCATATGGTACTTTTCAGTCGCACCTTCTTTTATGTAATCTAACGCATAGATGGAAACTAAAAGTCCTACCAAAGCGATGATGGTGGAAAACAGAACACCCACCGGCCCGGCTACCAGATTGATACAGAAAGGCGGTTGCCAGCCACCGATGGAAACAATTATGGGGTTTTCCAATACTTTGGGAAGTAACAGCAGGGAAACAACAAGGTTAAACCCAAGCGCTACCGGCGAGATGTATTTAGCCGCATCTTTCCAGAAAAGAGCAAATAAAGGAATGGCAAAGGCCAGACCTAAAGGTACTGCAATAAGAAGTACAGGGTTTACCATCTTTGCTCCCTTATTTTACGAAGGTTAAGCGTACCGTAATGCTGATATAATCTAATGGCTAACGAAAGGGCCAATGCTAAAACCGCTACGCCAATTACGATAGCTGTCAGAACCAATGCCTGTGGTACCGGGTCGACCATACGCTCAGAGTATATCCCGGGTCTCGAAAAAATAGGTGCAGTTCCTTTTGTGATGTAACCAACCGAAATAAGGAACAGGTTTACCCCTGTATCCAAAATGCCAAGACCAACAATGACTTTAATAAGGTTATGTTTAACCAGAATGATATAAAGCCCGATGAATATAA
>CAYNDE010000332.1:0-2194 GCA_964395535.1 uncultured Pirellulales bacterium | reverse complement strand
TCTTTTTTTAATTGGCTCAGTTTGTTGTAGGCAGGGTCATCTTTGTCGGCTACGACAAACCACAGCAAAAAGCCTTTGTAATCCTGATTAAAAAATGAAGCGATGTTTTTTTCAAATGCTGAGTCAACACCTTTGCAGGGGACAATCATAACCGCTCTCGGCCGATACCAGTTGCGATCCACCTTGTATTTTTTCAGGACATAGCGATAGTTGCGATACATCTGTACGAGAAAGAATAACTGTGATGTGATTGCTAATATTGCTATATAAAAGTACCACTGCATATTTTAACTCACGTTTTTAATGCTCGCCTCGCGGCGAAGCCGCGGGTTTGCCTTAAGGATTTAAGGCAGTTTTTACCATTGAAGGTTTAAACTGTCAAGCAATAGAAGCAAGCGGCACGATTGAGTCTGTGAGCTGCTGTATTGTGTATGATTTTGACAGGTCTATCGGCAGCAGGCAGCCGTGATTGTGGTCGGATGCTATAATAATCAGGTTATTGCCTGCCAGGCTGAAACCAGCCTGCTGTCTTTGATGACCGAGGATGAAGATATCGACATCGAGCATCTCTGTCATTTTGTCGAGAGTCTGCTGGCTGTGCCTTCTGCCCCAGGTCAAAAGATAAGCCGAGCCCGGCATTGCGGTATCCTCAAATTTAAGTTCCCTGTAGAAAATGCCTTTATCGAAACTGTCCAGGTACCTGTCAGCCGGCAGGGAATGTGACAGCCATATTCTGTTCGGGCATTGTACCGCCAGCGGCTGGGAGAAGAAAAATTGAGTAATAGCTGTTTTGATATCGTGGCTGTTTTCCTGAAATTCCCTGTCAATAGCCAGCCTCATTGCTCGATTCATTTCTTTGCCGTTTTTAACAACCTGGCCGTTATTTATGAACGTTGTATCGTGGTTTGCCATAATGATATGGACCTGGTCAGGAAATCTGAGTTTATATTCGACGGCGTCAAAAAGCAGCTTATACGATAAGCAGCCGCCTTCTTCGTCCACGGGACCGCCGTGTATGATTTCCTGCAGCAGCAGATGTCTGTTTGGGTTGTTCTGCAGGTCTGCGAACCTGATAATTTTTTCAAAATTGTGCTGATGACCGTGTATGTCACCTGTTGCTACCAGCTCGGCATCGGGGGGCAAAAGGACCAAGTTTGCCTGTCTGTGTTTGTCAGTGTAATTGGCATCGGCGCCTTTTTTTAGCAAGTTGATTGTATTTTCAGGCATTTGTCAGCGATAAATCAAAAAGTATAATGTTGGTAAGGTTTTATTCATACGTTATCAACTTTTTTCATTCTGTTGTTTTTCCCGGTAATTTTTGTTTTTCAGGCTGCCCCCTAATATGCCGTGAATCAGCATATCAAGCCTTGATATCGTTTCCATCATGTTACGAGGCCTTTGCAGTGGGTCTTCTTTTACACAGTCCATCACGAGGTTCGAGATAGGCTCCGGTATCTGGCTTTTAATTTCGTGAGGCGCTCTTAAAGGCTGTTTTATGAAGACGTCAATTGTGTCTTTTTTCGGTATTAAAGTAGGCACGTTTTTGCCCGTAAGGGCCCAGTACATTGTAGCGCCGAGATTGAAGACGTCGGTCTTAGGCCCGAGTGGGGCGCGTCTGACCTGCTCAGGAGCTATATAGTCGGGTGTGCCCTGGATTCGCCTTTTTATTGTTCCTATTTTACAGCTCTGGCCGAGGTCTATAATCCTGATAGAGCCGCTTTTGTTCAGCAAAATATTGTTCGGCTTTATGTCACAGTGCAGGTAGCCGTGCTGATGCATAGCATTGAGGCCGTTTGCGACCATTCTGAATACAAGCAGTACATCGAGCAAACTCAGGTTTGGATGCTCTTCAAGTGTGACACCGTCAAACAGCTCCATAGAAAGCAGCATCTCTTTAATCTGGAACATACTGCGGATTTTTTTGAGCTTGTAGCATTTTCTCACATATGGATGGTCTATCCGCTGGGCGGTTTTGAATTCGTTTTGCACCTGCTCGAAGACTCTGGCATCTTCGGGTCTTTCGTAGATAACTCTTTTGAGAGCAATTGTTGTGTTGTCCTGCTCGTCGATAGCTTCATAAATTGTGCTGCGCGCACCGCTGCCGATGCGTTTTATTATTTTAAAACCACCTACTCTGAGTATGTCTTTTGCCATATCCTGTAAAACCTGTTGTTATGCACTTATTATGGTATTA
>CAYNDE010000331.1:0-2200 GCA_964395535.1 uncultured Pirellulales bacterium | reverse complement strand
TCCTCAAGCATCGGCCTGATGGCCAAGTCTAAATTTAGTTCGTAAGCTCTTTATTAATAAGGAGTAGCGAATGTTCAATAATTGTTTCAATCTCCAGAGCCACGACCGTAAGGGAGTGGTAACGATAATCGAGTATCAAGCGTCGAAAACCTGTAAATCCTGTCAAAATCCCGCGCGCACCTGTCCTGAGCAACGTCGAAGGACCAATTCACCAATTAACTTTCTAAACAGAGCGCGCAAAAATAACATTTTTTTGCAAAACGAACCCAATTCACCAAGTGTCCAAGTTGACATAAGTGCTTGTAATATAAGTGGTTCTGGCAATTTTCGGCTTCTTTTCCCCCGAAAAAACAAAGCCAAACAAAGCCAAAACGAACCCAATTTTGGCCCAAAATTGGCTTTGTTTTTCCCGAAATTGGCTTCGTTTTTCCCGAATCGGATTTGTAAGAATGGCGTGGATAACCGAAATGTTACTGAAAGACGCCTGTGCGGTCGAGATACTTTTTGCCGCTTTCGGTTTTTTGAATTATCAGAGTTCCTGTGGTCTTTGGGCCTTGCTGCCGGGCGTCTTGTGGTATCTCTACGATTTCTCTTGGGCCTTTGTCCTTATGAAGGTTCCACATATATTCACCTTTGGCCTGCAGGGGTATGCTTTTCATTTCGAGGTGCAGGCTGTCGGGGAAAACAGTGCAGACAAGATAATCCTGTGTGTTTACGATTTCGCGTCCCCAGGATGAGCCGTGCACGATTTGCCAGATTCCATCGGATTCTTCGGCAGTGACAGCGTGAAACTCACCGCAGAGGTACAGGTCAACACCGGCATCTTTGAGAACCTGCCAGAATTGGCTTGTCTTTGCTCCTTCGAGCATTAACCGGCTGGATGAGCGGCTTTCGGGATTGCCAAAGACAGGGACGTGGCCCTGAACGATAATGTGCTTGACGTCTTTGTGTTCCGCAAGCACACGTCGCAGCCATTCGAGCTGTTCGCCGAGGACATCGATATGCAGCTCATCATCCTGCAGCTCGAATGTTTCAACAGTTATTAAGAGTAGATTTTTATGAAGGGCGTAATAGGCGAGGCCTTTTTTGTTCTGCGGGCCGTTATCCGGCATATTCAGGTGCTCAGTGAAGGCTCGCTCAAAATGTGGTACGAGTTTGACTTTCTCTTCTGGCCAGGGGTCGTCGCCGAGTTCATGGTCACCGACGGCTACATAGTATTTGAGGCTGTGCTTCTGCATACGTCGAATCCAGGCAGGGTAATACAGAGCGGCCATCTGTTCTACGCACTTTGGTCCGTCCCACCAATGGCCGTTGACCAGGTCGCCTGTGATGAGGACGAAATCCGGATTTTCGGATTTTACCTGATCGAGGTACCAGTCGACAGCGTCGTCCCATCCCGGCCAGGGATTGGGGACATCGAAGTTGAAGAAATCGGGAAAGCTTACGAAGGTCCAGGGCTCTTCGGCGGCGGTTTGCTGTTGCTCGCCGGCAGAGCTTTGCTGCGTTGCAATCCAAACTATTGAATACACAAACAATATAGAAAGGGCAGTCAGAAAGATTGAGATAGTCAGCCATAATATTTTTGTATTTGCGTTTCGATATAACTTGACCATTGATGCATACTCCTTTTAATTTACCTACTTCGAACAATTGAACTCAGAGTCTCATTAAACGAGCATAATCGGGCTTGAGCTGATGATATTATGGTTTGTATTGTTGTCAAAAACAAGGGGAAATCTCCCGGCTCTTTTTTAACTAATGAAACCGGCCGGTCATTATTTGCCGGATTAATCCTGTTGTTGTACTGCTCCGTGCGTTACTTTAACCTGTATTTCAAAATGTACCTCTTCAATCTGTTTGCCTTCCTCAACATCAACTACCACAATCTCCCCAGCACAAACTACTTGCCACTTAGGTGATTGTAGCATTTGGCGGAATTCTTCGCTTTCACAAGCAAGGCGAGAATCAATTGGCAGCTGAGGTGGAGGTGATGCGAAACACTTAAATTTGCCCTCATGATCTGTAAATATCCGCTTCAAGTACCAGCTTCCTCGTGGATTTGGCAGACGCAATTCAACCATTTGTGTTCCAGTTACCGGCTCTTGGATTCCATTGGCCAGGCGGGTGACACTTCCACGGATTGGAATGCCTTTTTTCATTACAACGTTGATTTCCGGAGTTTCTTGTGAAATCTGATACA
>CAYNDE010000330.1:0-2208 GCA_964395535.1 uncultured Pirellulales bacterium | reverse complement strand
TTTGTTTTTTCCTGCAGCGTTTCGAGCATACCGATATTATATCTTGCAAGCTCCAGGTCCGGCTCTTTTTCCTTTTGTCCTTCGAATCTTAAGGCTCCCAGGGCAAACAGCGCCTGGGTTACAAGCATACTCACGAGCGCTGCAAAGTTTCCTTCCGGCAGCGGCTCGCGACGTGCTTTTTGTTCGGCTGGCTTTTCTTTTTCAGCCTTTTCCTGAGCTGCCAGAATTTCTTTTTCCTTCTGGGCCTGGCTCTTCCAGTCCTCATCAACGATGATTTTTTTCTCTTCTTGCTTTTTTTCCTGCTCAGCCATTATGAATCTCCCTTTTTTACTTTTTCCTGTACTTTTTCGTATTTCTGTCGATATCCTTTTTCTGTTCTCTTTCACTGATTGACCTGCGTTTATCGTACTGTCTTTTGCCTCTTGCGAGTGCCAGCTCAACCTTCGCCAAAGACTTTTCGTTAAAATATATACGCAGCGGCACCAGTGTAAAGCCGCGATGCTCGGTTTTTTCTCTTATCTTACGTATTTGTGCCTTATGTAAAAGAAGTTTTCTTTTTCGTTTCGGCTCGTGGTTGAAAGCTCCAGCCTGCTCGTAATGTGCTATTGTCGCTCCCACCAGCCAGCACTGGTTTTGTTCGATTCTCGCGTACGAGCCTTTAATGTCCGCAGCACCGGCTCGCAGCGATTTTACCTCGCTTCCAGCAAGCGAAAGCCCTGCCTCGAACCGCTCGGTGATGTAAAAATCCCTGTATGCCTTTTTATTAACAATCTCGGGAAGCCGCCTGCCGCCGTCTTTATTCGATTTAGCTGCCATCGGTTCTATGATAACTGTGAGGCATCGATTTTGCAATAGAGCTGATATTTAGCGGAGTGTCGCTTCTTGTTTTGAAATATAATTCAGCAAGGCTGCTTTATTTAAGCGGAAGACACCGATTAGCAACCTGACGGCGAATCGCGCAAGTGCACGCCGTTAATCAAAAATCTCTAACTATCCGCAGCAGTTTTTACTTAATAAGCCGAATAGATATAGGATACCGATAGGGCTGGCCGTCATTAGCCTTTATCGCACCCATAATGCAGAAAATCAGGTTGAAAATCCATGCAGCAAGCATGATGAAAAATCCAATGCAAATAAAGGTTGTAATACCCCCAACTGCATAGGCGATAAGAATTGTAATCTGGAAATTCAGGGCCTCTTTGCCGTGCTCGTCGATAAACTTATCTTCCTCTCTTTTTATCAGCCAGATTATCAAGGGCCCGACAATCCAGGTGAGGATGCCGAGCAGATGACAAAGCATGCCGAACATCCGGGCATCTTTACTGATTTCTGCCGTACCCTCGCCGCCTGTACTTTCCGCGGGTTCGGCTTTTTGGGGACTTTCATTTGGTTCTGCCATAACTGACTCCTTCCAGTTAAACTAATTTGAAATCTACCTGCCTGGCGACTCTTGTAGCATACGTGACCATTTAAAGCAAGCAAAAATCTTCCGTTTCGTAATCTGCTTTTATTTAACTACCGCAGCCATCCCTCAGCCCGAAATCTTTACCCTTTTCCAATACCACCCAGCTTCGCCAGTCGCTTTTTCTTATATATAATGGCTCAATTCGCTCGATATCTGTAAGCCGGACTAAGATGCCGTATTTGCTGTTAATCCTGCTTTTCCAGTATTCTTCTGTTCCGCAAATAGACCTGTTATACTGCTCTTTTATTTTTTTTATCAGGTCGGGCTGCAGGTTTTCAAACCTTTTTACCGCTGCAACTTTTGCCCTGCCGCAGACAGGCCCGCTGCTCTCTTTCAAAAACAATATGTCACCGGCATTGAGCCTGTCAAAAAAATAGCGCCTTGTTTTTAAGAAACGAGACTCAATCGTTTTTCGTCCGCTTAAAATCATATCCAGATAGAATCTTTTTAGAATAACAAGGTGGTAATTTGTCATAAGCTTATTCTGCACACCTAATCCGTATTGACTCCCAGCCTATTCAATTCCTTTATGAGCTGTTTTGTATTTTCAAAAACTATCCCTCGCAGACCTGCTTCTATTGCACCTGCTACAAATTCGCTTCTGTCGTCTATGAATATGCACTCGCCCGCCGACAGGCCTAACCTGCCGATGGTCAAATCGTATATTCTTTTATCCGGTTTTTTCATACCCTCGAGGCACGAAAAGACCGCCGTATCAAATATCTGGTCGTATCCTTTCTGAT
>CAYNDE010000329.1:0-2214 GCA_964395535.1 uncultured Pirellulales bacterium | reverse complement strand
TAAGGACTGCGATTTGCGTTCGCTCGAAGCACTCGATAAAGTCTTTATCGAAGAGTCGGAATTTATCGACCCCTACTATAAAGCAAGACGGGGGAAGATGCTCATCATATCAGGTGACTGTTTCGAGCCGAGGCCGAGCTGCTGCTGCACACTCTTCGAGGGAAAGCCTTATGCGGATAAAGGTTTCGATTTGAACCTTTCGAAGGTAAAAGACGGCTTTATAGTCGAGGCCGGTTCAGAGAGAGGCGAACGATTTATTAACAAAAACAAGGAATTATTTACCGAAGTTCCCGATGGTGCAATCGACGAGAGAGATGCCATCCGTTCCAAGACGACAGAACAACTGAAAAAACAAAATGCCGAATTCGAGCTGGACAGCCCACCGAATGAGGTGATTGAGAACAATGCGGAGTCCGATGTTTTCGATATCGAGTCGCAAAAATGCGTTGAGTGCCAGGCGTGCACAAGGGTCTGCCCGACGTGTCACTGTTTTTATCTTTACGATATAAAGCAGAAAGACTATTTCGCGAAGATGAAGATGATTGACAGCTGTATGCGAATGGCTTATGCCAGGGTCGCGGGCGGCGAGAATCCAAGAAAGGCAGTCGGTGACAGAATCAAGCACCGATTGTTGCACAAGTTTTCGTTTTTCCTTGACAGGTACGGGATTTATATGTGCGTCGGTTGCGGCAGGTGCATCGATGCAGATACACACAAGATGGATATTCGAGAAGTACTTAAAAAACTGAACGAGGAATTAAAAAGCAGGCCAAAGGCCAAAGTTACAAAATGAAACCGACTTTATATCAGCCGATAAACAGTGAAATCATAGATATCATTGACGAATCGCCGACGATAAAGACATTCGTAGTGGTGCCGGAAGAGGAATTCACTTTCGCAACGGGCCAGTTCGTACAGCTTACACTTCCCGGCGAAGGCGAAGCCCCGTTTACGCCTTCGTCATCACCGTCACTGAAAGAGAAAATGGATATAACGATTATGAAGGCAGGCAGAGTGACAGGGCTGCTGCACGAGTGCAAAAAAGGACAGAAGGTCGGAATACGCGGGCCTTACGGCAACGGTTACCCTGTTGATGATTTCGTCGGCAAAGAGGTTTATATAGTCGGCGGCGGCGTGGGACTGGCTCCCATCAGGTCGCTTTTTTTAACACTGATAGAAAGGATAAAGGATTTTAAGAAGGTCATATGCAGGTACGGAGCAAGGACGCCGGAGGATTTTATCTATAAAGATGCGATGTTTGACAAATGGATGAAGCTCGACGGCGTGGATATGAAGCTGACCGTTGATAAGGCCGACGGCAAATGGAAGCACAACGAAGGCGTGGTAACAACGATATGTGATAAGAAGGACGTGGACTTAAAGAACGCTGTCGCGGTGATATGCGGGCCTCCAATAATGATGAAGTTTGCCACGCTGAAGATGATAGAGTTCGGCTTTGAGCCTAAAGACATCTATCTTTCGATGGAAAAGAATATGAGCTGCGGGTTCGGCAAGTGCGGGCACTGTATGATAGGCAAATATTATGTGTGCAAGGACGGGCCTGTATTTACATACGAGCAGATAAAAGGATACCCGAATATCTGGGACTGATTTTTAAGGACACAGGAAACAGAATACAGGACACAGGATAATTAATCGCTTTGAGGATAGTTATGGGCAAAAAGCTGGTAATAGATTTAGCAAAGGTAACGACCCAGTCCGAATCGAATGTAAGGTGCTCGTACAAACATCATCCAGACAATAAAGGGATTGATGAACTTTTAGAGAAGATACGATTTGCACTAATATGCCGTCGGTGCGAGCAGGCACCGTGCGTTGCAGCCTGTCCGCGGAACGCGCTCGAGAAGATACCCAAAGAGGGATTGAGAGAAGGCAAGATTCTAAAGAGATATAATATGCTCTGCACCGGCTGCGGCACGTGTGCTGTGGCGTGCCCATTCGGGACGATTTATACCGACCTGATACCGTTTGTTGACAGCGTATGCGACGTCTGCAGGGGCAGGCTCGCACCGAATGAAAACCCCCTGTGCGTGCAGACCTGCAGTGACGGCAGCATAGATTACAGAGAGGTCGATTTGAAAAAGGCAACTGACCTCGTAGAGGTTTTCGATGATATTGTTGTTAAAGTTGCCGGAGGTGTACTCTGGGAGCCGTTCGTGCGTAAAGTGGAGAAGGCATAGGCGATGTTCGAAG
>CAYNDE010000328.1:0-2215 GCA_964395535.1 uncultured Pirellulales bacterium | reverse complement strand
TCCGAGGTAATTGAGTTTAATACGTCCTCGAAAGACATTTGTTCACTGTCGGCTACAGTTCCTATGGTTAACGCTGTATTTCTCTGCTGCTTTCTTAATGCGTCTTTGGCCTTATTAGCGGCAATTGTGAACAGCCAGGGCCTTAAAGGCCTTGAAGTATCAAAGTTGTCACGGCTGGTAAAAATCTGCAAAAAAGTTTCCTGGAAAATATCTTCTATAAGGTTCTGGTCATTTAAAAAGCGCCTCAGGAACGAATAAAGGCTGTTTTTATAGCGTCTTACGATTATACGAAAAGCAGACTCATCGCCGGCGATAAACCGTGCCATAAGCTCAGCATCATTCTGATTGTTTACAAGTGGTTTCATAAGCAATCTTTAAGGTATCTTAAGCCTTCCTGATATACAACGCTTCCTTCTGCTTACATCGTCCAATAACAGCGAATTACAATAAAATGGCTGATAAGAAGTATTATAAATTATTTTTCGATAAAACCAAAACTTTAATTTCGCCTATTTAGAGACGGGGAAAAAATGGCTAAAAATTTTAAAAAATCGCTGGTTTTTGGGTTTTTTTAAGCCTTGCTTTCTTTCGAGCTAAAAATTGAGACCCGGTATTCCTGCAGGTCGGCCGCAACCTGCTGCGACATGCTGTATTTGCGATGTATCTTTAATCTATTCTTTTCTTGAATTTTCTGAGAGTGGCTGTATATTAAATATTTAAGAACTTAAATTTTGTGGGGCGGACAAAATTTCTGTTTCTTGCCCCCCTGTACGGCTCTACACTTAGAAACAATTACTCCATCTTTTCAGGAGAGGAAAAAAATGAGGAAAACAGCAAATCTGAAAACCCTGTTGATACTATCAATTTTTATACAGACTATATTATTTAGTACTTCGGTCTTTGCCGATTGCGAGCTGGCCAAACTCTTAGCCTCAGATGGTGCTGATAATGACTACTTCGGCAATTCCGTCGCCATATCCGGCGATACTGCCGTTATCGGGGCATATAGCGATAACGACAACGGCAATTTTTCCGGCTCGGCGTATATCTTCCGATACAACGGTTCAAGCTGGACAGAGGAGGCCAAAATCTTGGCTTCCGATGGTGCGGCGGGTGAAGAATTCGGCATTTCCGTCGCCATATCCGACGATATCGCCCTTATAGGGGCATTCCTTGATGACGAAAAAGGTACTGAATCCGGTTCGGCGTATATCTTCCGCTTCAACGACCCAAACTGGGTACAGGAGGCAAAACTATTGGCCTCAGATGGTGCGAAGTATGATCGCTTCGGCACTTCCGTCGCCATATCCGGCGATACCGCCGTTATCGGGGCGTACGGCGATGACGACAAAGGCAGCAGTTCCGGCTCAGCATATATCTTCCGCTTCAACGGCTCAAGCTGGGTACAGGAGGCCAAAATCTTAGCCTCTGATGGTGCGATGGGCGACAACTTCGGTTACTCCGTATCCATATCCGACGGTAACACCGCTGTCGGGGCATTGTACGATGACGATTCCGGCTCGGCGTATATCTTCCGCTTTAACGGCTCGAGCTGGCTACAGGAGGCCAAACTCTCTGCCTCCGATAGTACGGCAAATGACTATTTCGGCAATTCCGTCTCCATATCCGGCGATACCGCCGTTATCGGGGCATATAACGATGACGACAACGGTTATGGTTCCGGCTCGGCGTATATCTTCCGCTTCAACGGTTTGAGCTGGATAGAGGAGGACAAACTCTTACCCTCAGATGGTGCGGAGTATGATTGGTTTGGCATCTCCGTCGCCATATCTGATGATACTGCCGTTATCGGGGCATATGACGATGACGACAACGGTTATGGTTCCGGCTCGGCCTATGTCTTTCGCTTCAACGGTTCAAGCTGGCTGCAAGAGGCTAAACTCTTAGCCTCAGACGGTGCGGAGTATGATTGGTTCGGCATCTCCGCCGCCATATCCGGCGATTCTGTTGCTATCGGGGCATACGGCGATGACGACAAGGGCAGCGATTCCGGCTCAGCGTATATATTCGGACTTAGTATGAATCCGGGTGACATAGACCTCGACAACGATGTGGACTTTTTTGACTATAGTTTATTCGCTCCATACTGGATGGAGCCCGACTGCGGGCCTTGTAACTGTAACAGGGCAGACTTTACCCGTGACGGTATAGTTGATGCGAATGACTTAAAGGTTTTGGCTGACAACTGGCTGGC
>CAYNDE010000327.1:0-2222 GCA_964395535.1 uncultured Pirellulales bacterium | reverse complement strand
ACTATTCTCGACCACGAGCTGATGCTGAATGCAGATTCATTCACACCTACCGATGAAGGTCTGATACCAACCGGTGAAGTCAGGTCAGTGGAGGGCACGCCGATGGACTTCAGAAAAGCAACCGCGATAGGTGCTCGTGTTAATGAAGATTATGAGCCGCTTAAATTTGGTCTTGGTTACGACCATAACTGGGTGCTGAACAAAGATAAGCAGGGCGAGATGACACTGGCGGCAAAGGTTTATGAGCCAAAGACAGGCAGAACTATGGAGATATGGACGGACCAGCCTGCAATACAGTTTTATTGCGGTAACTTCCTCGATGGCAGCAATATCGGCAAAGGCGGTGTTGCGTATCAGCACAGGACGGGCTTCTGCCTGGAAACGCAGCATTACCCGGATTCACCGAACCATAGTAATTTCCCGTCAACAGTATTAAAGCCAGGCGAGAAGTACTACACAAAGACGATTCATAAATTTTCCGTTCAATAATTCTGAGTACGGTTTGAATAGAAATAGAAACAGGGTATGAGCGATCTTTCAAAGGAGATCAATACGGAAACACTTATGTTAGCGGCTTCAGTCTGGAGCACGCTGGACACAATAATTATGATCGCTTAGGAGATATCATTTTTCTAAACTCTATGGAAAGGAGTAAGCATGACGGCGTTACATTTAGTTGACTGGCTTGTTATAGCGGGTTACTTTTTTATCGTGTTTGGTATCGCGTGGTGGGCCTACCTTAAAGAGAAGCGGTCACAAACGACTACCGAGTATTTCCTTGCTGGACGTAATTTGGGATGGTGGATAATCGGTGCGGCGGTTTTTTCGTCAAACATCGGCTCCGAACATCTGGTCGGTCTGGCAGGGTCAGGCGCTACCGATGGTGTCGCAATGGCCCATTATGAATTGCACGCATGGTGTCTGCTGGTTTTGGCCTGGGTCATGGTACCCTTCTACATGCGTTCAAAGGTCTTCACTATGCCGGAATTCCTCGAGAGACGGTTCTCACCTATTAACCGCACCGTCCTCTCGCTCATTTCGCTGGTCGCGTATGTTCTCACGAAGCTCGCGGTTGGTATCTTCGCAGGCGGTGTGGTCTTTGCCGTGATGATGCCTGATGTGACCTTCATGGGACTCGACAGTTTCTGGATAGGATCCGTGCTGGTGATTGTTCTTACGGGTATCTATACGATCATGGGCGGCATGCGAGCGGTTGCCTATACCTCGGCGATCCAAACGGTGATATTGGTTATCGGCTCGGCGTGCGTAATGATATACGGTTTGTTAGCTCTAAGCGGCGACAGCCATTCGATAGCTGAAGGATGGAGCCAACTGCGTCACTGGGCTGGTTCGGAGATGTTCAATCTTTGGAAGCCGATAGTACCCGAGGGAGTCAGCGCGACTTGGGCACCGGTCAGGGAACCAACTCGCATGGCCTGGTATTTTAATAACAATTATCCCTGGATTGGCATGCTCTTCTGTGCACCGATTATCGGCTTGTGGTATTGGTGCACAGACCAGTATATTGTTCAGCGTGTACTTGGAGCAAAAAATGAACAAGTCGCCCGTCGTGGCTCCATTTGCTCGGCGGCGCTGAAGCTGCTGCCGGTCTTTATCTTTATCATTCCCGGCATGATAGCCTTTGCCCTGGCCAAGAGCGGACAGAATGCCGCCCTGCAGCAAACGTTCTTTGACGCGAACGGCCAAATCATTCGCGATAACGCACAACAAGCCTTCCCCATGCTTGTTGCCGAGGTGTTACCTATCGGCATACGCGGGATTGTCGTGGCCGGATTGCTTGCGGCACTGATGAGTTCGCTCGCGGGCGCTTTCAATGCGTCAGCGGCGCTCTTTACAATCGATTTCTATTCGAAATTGCGTCCCCTGGCGTCCCAGAAACATGTCGTTTGGGTCGGCCGCGTAGCTACTGCTGTCATGGTGGCTATCGGATTAGCCTGGATACCCGTGATTAAGGGCGGCAAAGGGCTGTACGACTATCTGCAGGGTATTCAATCCTACCTGGCGCCGCCAATCTTCGTTGTTTTCTTTCTGGGTGTTTTCAGCAAACGGCTCAATGCCAAAGGCTGCTTATGGGCGCTGATTGTCGGTTTCGCTTTGGGCCTCTTCAGATTGGCCGTCGATACTCCTGTCAAAATGATTAAAGGCTTCTCGTATGCGGAAGGTTCATTCTTCTGGATTGTGAACAATATGTACTTCCAATA
>CAYNDE010000326.1:0-2230 GCA_964395535.1 uncultured Pirellulales bacterium | reverse complement strand
AGAGATGTTTCAACGAGAACCATCCAGGGATTCGTCCAATACATCCTTTCGGCATATCAGGAGAAAAACTATGGTGGCATATACGTATATGTGCCACGGGAAGCGCTGAAAGATGGTGTAACGCTCGTAGACCAGATTCTGCCTATCAAAGTTATCGAGGCAGCAGCTACATCAGTGAGAATCACCGCTTACGATGTAAACCAGACCGAACGCGAGAAACCGATACTGCGAAGAGAACTGATCGAGGAGTGGTCGCCTGTCAGAGCTAATGAGGTTGTCAACAAGAAAGAACTTGATGATTTTGTTAATCTGCTTAACCTGAACCCTGACAGATACGTTTCGGCGACCATTTCCAAGGGAGCCGAGCCCAACTCGCTTGCGGTCGGCTATGATGTTTATGAAACAAGCCCATGGCATTATTACATTCAGGTAGACAATGCGGGAACAAAAGACAGACGCTGGAGACCCAGACTGGGACTTATCAATACAAATCTGACCGGAAGAGACGATAGGCTTACCATTATGGCTCAGATAAGTCCGGAGAAGAATTTTGAGGACAATTACGCATATTACGGCAGTTATGAGTTTCCGCTGTGGAGCCCTCGTTTGAGGCTTACCCTTTACGGCGGCCGCAGCGAGTTCGATATTTCCGCAGTAGGAGGAATAGGCTTTATAGGTACTGGTTCATTTTACGGCGGTTTACTCCGATACAATCTCTTTCAAAAAGACAGCTGGTTCTTTGACCTGACAGCAGGCGTGAGCCACGAAGAAAGTAAAATCAGCCCTCAAGCTATTCCATTATTGGTTAGTGTGCTCAAACAGGATCTCAAATGGGATTTGTGGTCTGTAGGATTTGATATTCACCGCAGGGACGATATGTCAAACAGCTCTATTACGTTCAACCGACAAGCAAGTTACAACCAGTCCAGCAAATCGCGGTTCAATACTGCACGGGCCGGTGCACATCCGGACTTCAGAATCTACACACTGTCGGCAAATCACAGCCAGTATCTTGACCCTGATAAGATTGAGCGCTTGAGCGGCAACTTCAGGTGGATAGATGCCAGCGGAAGACTCGTGCCGGCCAAGATGACCACATTCGGCGGTTTATATACGGTACGAGGATACAGAGAAGACCAAATAGTTGCCGACGAAGGTATGCTTTACTCCGTTCAGTATGAGTTTGACTTGATTGCATACAACGAGGCTGAAAATCATATGAACGATAACGAGATGGGACAAAACATGGTTGCTGAAGAAGAAAAGGAGCCCTGGCTCAGAAAACTTGCACCGGTAGCCTTCATCGACGGCGGCAGGGCAAAGATAGTGCATCCAGTAGCCGGCGAGTCAGGAACAGAAGAGTTGTTAGGTGCAGGCGTGGGTCTGATAGGAGAAGTCGGCGAGAACTTTGAGGCGGCAGCGTATCTGGCCTGGCCTCTGCGTGATGCAGGACGCTCACAAGCAGGTCAGGAGAGACTGCACTTAAGCTTCATCGCAAGGTGGTAATAAAACGGCTTATAGCTGGAATGGAAAATATAGCGTATGGAATCAGCAAAAAAACGTTGTAATAAAAGTAAAAAAATAAAAGGGGCATGATGATGAGTGAAATAAGAAGAGTTACAAAGAAGTACTATTTAAGGCAGATAATTTCCTGCTTTATTGTCAGCTGTCTTTTGTTTAACACTGCAGCTGTCTTGGCTCTTGAGCAGGGAAATCTGACAGGTGCTTCCGGACTAATGGGAGCCACATGGGGGGACAATGCTGTTCTTGACACCGCTAATAACGCGATTCTGGACTGGAGCAACTTTGACACAACTCTTACACAGTCTGTTACGTTCAACCAGTATATTAATGGTGTTTTGAACAGCGATTCAGCAGCGCTGAACAGGATATCGTCAGGGGATATCCCAACATATTTTAATGGAGCACTGAACGCAAACGGACGTATTTTTATAATTAATCCGGCGGGTGTGCTCTTTGGCGGCGGAGCAAGGGTTAATGTAGCCCAGCTCGTAGCGTCATCTCTCAACATCAGAAATCAGGATTTTATTGAGGGCAGATACGACTTCTCAGGCGGCTCCGGGTCGGTTATCAACCAGGGAACAATCACTGCAGACAGCATGGTTGCTCTTATAGGCAAAAAGGTACTTAACACAGGTACGATAAGCGCCCCCGGCGGACTGGTTGTTATGACCGCCGGCGACAGAGTGCTTCTCGGTCAACCCGGCAG
>CAYNDE010000325.1:0-2231 GCA_964395535.1 uncultured Pirellulales bacterium | reverse complement strand
GTCGTATCACGGCCGGCCTTTGTAACCTTTATATCCAGAACGCCCGTAAGATTATTAGTACCTGCAAAAACCTGCATTCCGGGCACCTTATCTACCGGCAGTGACTCTCCGGTAATAGTCGCCTCATTAATAGAGCTCAGCCCTTTTATAATTTCACCGTCGGCGGCTATATTATCGCCGGGTCTGACACGAATAACATCGCCAGGGTGCAGACTGCTTACCTTTACCTCCTCTTCATTTCCGTCCTCGCGCACTATCTGCGCTTGTTTAGGTGTGAGTTTGATTAGAGATTCAATGGAAGCTCTCGCTCCAAGGGCGGTTCGGCTCTCGATAAGCTCGCTTAACAACATAAAAAATGCTATGAGTCCGGCTGTCATATATCCCTTATATGCAGGCTCATCGCTTCGACCCGTTGTAACAAAAGCCGCCAGTATCGCCAGGGCCACAAGCTCATCCATATGAGCCTCTTTTCGTATAATGCTCTTTACAGCGTGCCATATAATAGGTGCGCCGAGCAGTATCGCAGCAGCCATTGCCAGTATTGTCGTATTGAAAAAATCCTCACCTGTGTAAAACAGCCTCGAAATACTGCTGCTTATAAGAAGCATACCACCTGCCAGTGTTCCGAGCAGTGCAAGACTGACACGCACCTGACTGCCGTGTGTATGTTCTAATTCGATATCTTCTTTTAAATGCAAATGTTCATGCGCCATTTTATTTCCCTGATTTCCCCGACTCCTGCGACTTTTTCGTTCTTATTAGAGGGTCCCTGTTGTAAAGAATTCTCAGCTCCTTTCCTTTCTCGCTTTCGACAGGCTGAACAATTATCTTTTCTTCAGCATCGCCGAGAATCTGCTCCATCGCAGTTTTATAAATTTCCTGAATAACCAATTGAGGCCTCTTTCTGTATTCGGAGAGTATCTCTCTGAGGTATTCTGCGTTCGCTTTCGCATTCTTGACAACGCTTGTTCGATACGTTCTTGCCCCTGTAATCTTCTTCTGTGCCTCGCCTGCAAGCTGAGACCATAAAAATTCGATTCTTTCTTCACTCGCATTCGGGGCCTTCAATGCAGTCAAAAGCTCAACAGTAACAGGCCCACCGGCTTCATTGAGGATTTTTTGCGAGTACGTCCTGGCCTCATTAATCCTCGTCTGTTTTATCTGAAAGGCGGTAATAGATTCCTGAAATGCCTGGTCCACCTGCAGAGGCCAGGTAATATCGAACAACTGTATCGAGACAACCGTTATACCGCTTTCAATATTATCCAGCCTGGTCTGAACCAGTCTTCGCACGTGCTCACTTACCCTCTCTACTTTCTCGAACATCGCCTCATCAATCGTGTAATGAACCATTGCCGTTACTACCGAGCTCTCGATAATATCTTGTACTAAAGGATTGATGCTTGTTTTTATCACATCGAAATAAACCTCGCCGGGTTTGGCTCTCTGGACATAGACATTTTTGAAAAAGTCTTTCGGGTTACCTATCTGATAAATCAACCTCCATTTGCAATGCACTATGTTGTAGTCGCTCTCGCTCAGAGAACCTGCCATTTTTTCTTTCTCTTCGCCCCTGACAAGGCAATAGCCGTCAATCGCAGGTTTCAGCGGTTCATTCTCTCTGACTCGCTTTTTAGTATCGGAAAGCTTCTCGGCTTCCGTCTGAAAATACCAGAATGAATCCACATCCAAATCTATCTTCTTTTTCACCGGAATCTTTATCATTTCCTCTATTGGATAGGGAAATATCCAGTAAGGCACTGAACGTGACTTGAGCACTTCGTCCCGCATCCTGCCAAATCTCAATACAATCGCTTCCTCATCTGAGCCGACTGTCTCAAAACCCGATGTAATAAAGAAGATAACCAGAGCAATCATAATCAGCTTGAGAACAACAAAGCTAATCTTCAGCGCATTAGACAGAGAACGTGTACCTGCGTCAGAGTCGGCTAAATCACTCTGCTGTCCGGCCGATTCTGTTTGCGGCTGCTGGTCATTTTTTTTCTCTTCGTTTTCCATATTTTGCTGTAGATAAAAAGATTATTTTTTCGGAACTAAAGTTGGCATCTTTTTTAGGAGCTTGAACGGCTCCTCGTCGGCACTGATTACAAAGGTTGCCCTCTCAGCGAGAATCTTCTTAAAGGCCTCTATCGACCTTAAAAACATCGCCAGGTCAGGGTCATCTTCGAGCATCTTATAATACTGAGCTGCCTCTGCATCTCCCTTACCCA
>CAYNDE010000324.1:0-2234 GCA_964395535.1 uncultured Pirellulales bacterium | reverse complement strand
ATTGTCCAGGTGGTGTGGACCTGTGGCCGACAGAGACCGATGGTGGCGGCAGTTCTCTTTCTCGCACGAACCCGGACCTTTACGGCAATGACCCGGACAACTGGCAGGCTGCTGTTCCCACCCCAGGTCAATAGATGAGACTACTCAAACTTAGGGCTTTTACCCTAAGCTTCTCCGCAACAAATCTCTATGAAGCCAAAAGCATGTATTTATCGCTTCAGTCAAACCACTTAACAAACGATAAGAAAGGAAATCAGGTTTATCCGGCAACGGCTGGCTGAGATTAACTAAACGCTCACAGATATTTGGATGCGCCTCGAGAAGGCGACCCAGGTAAATCATCACCAACTCAGCTAACAAAACAAGCCGGCGAATCGCACACCAACGAAAAGTTCGTATCTTTTCAAGGTTTACCTGGCTCTTGAGAAAGCGAATCGCCTCTTCACATTCCCACCTTCGCATATAGAAACGCATTATCCTTTTTGCGTCCTTAAGATTCTCTACAGGCAAATTCGTCAACAGCATCATCGGTTTATCCTTTCCGGCAAGGCGAGAGATAACCAATGTCAGGGTCTCATCTCGGCCAGGCAGACGAACTTTCACCCAGCCTATTTGTGTAATACGAATAGCAGGTTTACCATGACGCTTGATGAGTTTGTTGAAGCGATGGCCGGTTAAAGTTTGTTCAGCAAGTTGCTGTGCTCGAATCGGCACCCCCTGTCCAACCTCGCTTTGCCGGAAACCGCCAAAAGAACGCAGCAAATGCCGTTTTCCTACAAGTCTGGCGACAAAACGATACTCCTTACTGAGCCAATCTTCGAACATCGTCCATCCGTCAAATCCACGATCTACCACCAGCACGCCACGTTTATCCGTAAGCTTGAAGATTCTATCAACAGCAGCCAGAACAACAGGGTTTTGCCCCGGACCATAAGGTTCTTCATGGCTAAATGGTTCCAGTAACACGGGCACCGGATTCTTATGACTCAACGATGCATATAATTCGACCACCCAGTAACCGTTCACTAATTTGCCGGTACTACCATCGCGAACTGTAGCCAGATAATCCATCTTCTTTGCTAACGGCTTGGCAATGTCAGAAAGGTCAAGAATAATGGGTGTATTATCCTGAACAAAGGGCAGCCATACTTCCGGCAAAGCCTCCTTGAGCTTGTTATCAAAGTCGCTGTCGGTTATAAGGTGTGCTTCAAGACGATCCAATCGTGATAGAAACTTCGTGCGTTGATTTGGAAGGTGCCGTGCCATTTGACAAACGATAGGTTTACCGCACCGAATCAGCCCTATGATGCCATCTCGCAGGAACTTTTTGTCCGGCACTGACAAATTGTTGGCTATTCTTTTGAGAAAGTTCTGCAGGTTTGACGATATTGATTCTATTAGAGCTTTGCGCTTCAACATAATGCACCTCCTTGTGTAATAAGGGTTTATGTGAGTTCATACTTCCCCTTATATCGTCATACACAAGGAGTGCATCTTGAGTTAATAGCTCCACCAAGAGAGCTTTATAAAAAAAGCCCTAAGTTTGATAAATTTCAGGGAAAGAGGCGTGTAAACTTCCATCGACTGTTTTATCGTATTGGCCAGCCGGTGCCTTCACCAGCTCACTTTGGGATTCCACTGCTGAGAAATCACGTAAAACACCGAAAAGTTGGAAAGTAAGTTGCTATTGTGTATCATCGCAGAGTAACAAAAGAGCACAGGTCTTAAGAAAAAGTATAAAAAGTAAAAGGGCTGCAAGCTTCCTTGCCCACAGCCCTTATTTGGATTCATAATCCCTATTGAGGTAATATAGGCTCTAATCTCCAAATGTTCCAGACACCACCTCGGTTGGACCTGAAGTAGATAAACTTACCAGATCTGTCCCAACATGGGCTGTTATCCTCTGAGCCATTTGTTGTCAACTGTGTTTTCTTTGACCCATCGGCGGCCATTATCCAGATATCGTTGTTTCGTCTTTTTTTAGAATCGAAGCCTTCGTTCGAGGCAAAAACTATCCAATTGCCGTCAGGTGACCACTTTGGCTGAATCGCGTCGTATTCTACATTCTGTGTCAACTGTGTTTCCTGGCCACCATCAGTATTCATTAACCAGATCTGTTTACGACCAATTATCTTGTCTTTGCGAACAAACAGGATCTTCTCAGCCTGTACTCCAATCTGTGGATCACGGCCTTCACGCAACTGAGTTGGTAAGTCTCCATTTATCCCGGTTCT
>CAYNDE010000323.1:0-2236 GCA_964395535.1 uncultured Pirellulales bacterium | reverse complement strand
ATTTGAACGACGAAAATATAGACAGATGTCAGTCTTTTATGCTCGACGAATACAGTCGGCGATGGTCTGTGAACACAAAACCTTATCCGCAGATACCGGAGCTTCTCAGAGAGCTTGAGGAGCGTAATGTCCCGAAGGCAGTACTATCGAACAAACCTGATAACTTCACGAAATTGACAGTAAAGGAACTTCTCAGCGGCTTCTCGTTTGATATTGTTCAGGGCGTCAATGATGATGTCAAAAGAAAGCCGGACACGGCTGCTGCTCTGGGTATCGCGGAGAAGCTGAAGATTGCCCCTGCGGATTTTCTTTATCTTGGCGATACAAACACGGATATGCAAACTGCGGTTGCCGCAGGTATGTATCCTGCCGGTGCGCTGTGGGGTTTTAGAACAGCAGAAGAACTTAAAGAAAATGGGGCTAAAATTCTCGTCGAAAAACCGCTTGACGTTTTGAAAATCTTAGACTCGAAAGCCCCGATATGATTTATCGAAGTTTCGGTATAGCAGGTATCGATGTCGTAAAACTACGACAGATTATCTGAGCATACGTACGGTATGTCAACTGTGTAAATCAGCGTGTACACAAAAACATCCGATTTGTGAATGTCTCAAAACCATCCGTAGAGAGGTGAAAAAAAATCTCAAATCACAAAAGCAAAAAGAAAAAAACACAAAAAAATAGAATATCAGTTCAATATCAGCCGTCCCATAATGTTTTTATGTTATTAAAGGGGCATTTCCGTACGATAATTATAGCAGCAGAAGGGGTCTATCGTGTATAGACACTACAGAGATCAATATAGGTACAGACACTTATGAAAAAGGGGCTTACACTCGTAGAATTGTTAATAGTTTTAAGCGCGCTGGGTATCATTGCAGCCATTGTATTGCCTACATTTCAATCTTATACTCAACAGGCAAAAGAAGCCCTTGCTAAAGACCACTTAAGAACACTGCGGACTATTATAGAAATCTATGCGGCAAAAAAAGGCGGAGTTGCTCCGGGATACCCGGATGATGACATATCAAAAGTGCCAACCGAGGCGGTTTTTAACGCACAAATCACCGTTGCAGCAGTTGAATCCGGTCAGCTCAGAAGCAGCATCCTCGAGTGCCCGGAGAATCCTTTCAGCGGCAAGAAAACCGTAAGAATTATATTAAATAGCCAACCCTTTCCCACTGAGCCGCTTCTTACAAATCTTTACGGCTGGGTATATAAACCCGCCACAAAAGACATACGCCTAAATCAAGAGGGCACCGATTCAGAGGGCATTGCCTATTACGAATATTGATTCTCTTGTCATGTTTTTGGTTTCAGCCGTCAGATTAAAATCTCGTCCTTTACATCTCTTACAATTTTTGTTAGAATGCCGGTTCCTGAGATATTTAAATTCGTAACACGAGCTTGAAGCTCGTGTTACCACGGCCAAGATGGCCGTGGTACTGGCTGCTTTGATACAAGCTTCGAGATGTAAAGGGCAAAAATGGCTGGCAAGATAATAATCGATACCGAGCGATGCAAAGGCTGCGGTTTGTGCGTTGTTTTTTGCCCCAAAGGGTGCATCGTTATATCAAAACGCTCCAACAAAAAAGGATTTTTCCCTGCAGAAACAGACAACCGCGGCTGTACAGGCTGCGGCGTTTGTGCTCTGGTCTGCCCTGATGTTGCGATTAAAGTTTTCAGAGAAGAAAAAGAAGTCTCGATTGACGTAAAGAATAAAAAAAAAGCTAAATTCGTTAAGGAAAGATTATGACCGCCGGGAAAGTTCTTATGTGCGGCAATGAAGCCCTCGGCGAAGCAGCCATTTTAGCCGGGGTTGATGCCTATTTCGGCTATCCTATCACCCCGCAAAACGAGGTTACCGCTTATATGTCGAAACGTATGCCGGAAGAAGGCAAAGTGTTTTTGCAGTGCGAGAGCGAGCTGGCAGCGATAAATATGGTCTTTGGCGCTGCCGCCACCGGCAAAAGGGCGATGACAAGCTCATCGAGCCCGGGCATCAGCTTAATGCAGGAAGGCATAAGTTACCTTGCGGGAGCACAGCTTCCTTCGGTCGTTGTAAACGTTATGCGTGGCGGGCCGGGTCTGGGCAATATAGCACCTTCACAGGGTGATTATTTCCAAGCTACGCGGGGCGGCGGTCATGGTGATTACAGAACCTTCGTGCTCGGGCCATCGACAGTGCAGGAGTTAGTGGATTGTATGCAATTGGCTTTTGATTTAGCAGATGCGT
>CAYNDE010000322.1:0-2255 GCA_964395535.1 uncultured Pirellulales bacterium | reverse complement strand
CGAGCGAATGAGGAAACTGCAGGGTATGCGTGATTTCAATTTTGTTTTTTCTTCCTACGCCGTAACTCGCCGTTGCCCATTCGCCGACACCATCCATTGTAAGGATGGCTGCCTCTTCGAAAGGTGAGGGGAAAAATGCGCTGGCTGCGTGCGATTCGTGATGCTCGACAAAGATGTATCTTCCTTTATATTTATTGCCAAGAGCCTTGTCCATTTCGTGGGGCAGATGCAGCTTCTTTTTGAGCCAAAGGGGCATCCCTATGAGAAATTGTTTTAATCCGAGCGGGGCATAAGCAAGATACGATTCGAGAAGTCGCTCGAATTTCAAAAGGGGCTTTTCGTAAAAGACCACAAAATCAAGCTTGTCAGCGGTGATACCGCCCTGCTGCAGACAGTAATCTACAGCATCGGCTGGGAAACTCTCATCGTGTTTTCTACGCGAGAAGCGCTCCTGCTGAGCAGCGGCAATAATGCGGCCGTCGCGGATAAGAGCCGCGGCACTATCGTGATAAAAGGCTGAAATTCCCAGTATATCCATATATCTTTGCCCTGCGATTCGTTCATTATAAACAATTCAGCAGTTTTTTTAAATACAAAGGTTTTACTTTTTAAGTCGATTGCCAAAAAAGCATTATTAATCGGTATCATATACAAAAGACAGGATAAACCGGCCTGAAAAACCTTGACTTTTGCGATATTAACCTTATAATAAAAACCCATCGAGGAGTAATAAACGATGAAGCTAAATCACAAGAAATCCCACCACCTTATTACCAAAGTTGCAATCACATTTTCATATACACTCAAAATTGAAAGGGTAAAATGATGAAGCGGAAAAAATTAATACTTTTATCTCTGACCCTATTTATTACGGTCACTTTCACACAGGCATCAGGTGCGACGATGGGGACGGCGTTTACGTATCAGGGCAGGCTAATAGACGCCAATGACACCGCACAGGGCGTCTATGATATAATGTTCCATCTTTACGATTCACCAGAAGGACCGAACGAAATAGATATAACAGACCTGCAGGACGTTGAGATTATCAATGGTTATTTTACTGTCGAGCTGGTTTTCGATGTCGAACTCTTTTCCGGGGATTGGCGCTGGCTCGAGATAAGTATCAGGCCTGGTGACTCCAACGACCCTGACGGGTATGTTACGTTAAGCCCGCGTCAGCAGATTACACCTACACCCTATGCGCTATATGCACGCAGGTCGGGCTTCGAAGTTCCATTTAGTTTGACAGGTTCAACAGATGTAGAATGGATTATGGGTGCTACCAACGATGGAAATGGTCCGGCCCTTGGCGGCATTAGTCTTACCGGTTACGGTGTACGCGGGCAAAGTACCAGTGGATATGGAATTTTAGGCACGAATACCGGCGGCAAATACGGCTACCTCGGCGGTGACGAATATGGTGCGTATGGTACAAACAACAACGGAAACTATGGGGGAATGGGGGGCAACGTCTACGGAGTATACGGAGAAAGCACAAGCGGGTACGGCGTTTTAGGTATGAATACCGACGGCAGCTACGGCCTTCTTGGCGGTAGTAACAATGGTGTGTACGGCTCAAGTGATACCGGCCACGGTGTATATGGCACAACTAATACCGGCTATGCAGTCTATGGCTACAGCAACAATACCACCGGCTATGCCGGATACTTTAGCGGTAATGGATATTTTAGCGGCAAAGTCGGCATAGGCACGACAGCTCCAAAGAACAAACTGGACGTAGAAGGTGCAGTTGCAATAGGAACGCACTACTCAGAGACAGAAACAGCACCAGCGAATGGGATGATAATAGAGGGTAATGTCGGTATCGGCACAACAACTCCTGATAAGGAGCTCACCGTGGAAGGTACCATTGAGGCTAATGATTTATATACGGGTGTTTATGGCCATGCAATCGGTACGTATGGGCATGTTGGATATGGTGGTTCCTTTGAGACCGAGTATGGTATTGGCGTCCATGGTTATGCCAATGGTGATAGCGGCACTGGTGTTTATGGTGGTTCTTGTGGCGATGAAGCATGTGGTGTCGTTGGCGCAGCCTGTGGTTCTAACAGTAAAGGTGTCGAAGGCTCTGGAGATTCGTTTGACTTTTATGCGGCAGGCCCGGGAACAAATTATGGCTCCCCCTCATCTATTCGGTGGAAGAGGAATATTCAGTCTATCGATAATCCGCTTGAAAAGATACTTCAGTTGCGAGGCGTTTATTTTGACTGGGACGCCGAGCACGGCGGCGA
>CAYNDE010000321.1:0-2260 GCA_964395535.1 uncultured Pirellulales bacterium | reverse complement strand
ATTCGTACCCTTCGAGGCGCTTTGATAAATTATTTTCCTGACAGTATTTTTCGACGGCTTTTTGGATTCTTTCGCCCACTGTTTTTACCATTCGCACCTGCTCGGTATTTGTACTCAACTTGTTTTGTGAAATAAATTCATCGTAATTCTGGAAGCTGAGTTGATTTATAACGGAATCGGGAACGAGGTTAAGCTGTTTTCTGCCTGTAATTGCAACCTGCGAGCAGGAACAGATAAAAACTGAAAGGCACGACAAAAGTATCAGCCTTGTGTTAAGCTTGTTTAACATAATATTTCTCCTTGACTTTATTAAAACATATCTGTACGCGAGCGTTATTGTTCGGTTACTTTTTCAATTATTTTTTCCCAGTCGATTTCGTTAAGTTTTGGAATGGTCGGTACGTCCAATTGCCCCTTTTTGGTCATTGGCAGAGTTATTGTTCCCAAAGCCGGTGTATCCACAGACATTCCCAGGTCAGCTTTATAAGGGATTTGAGAACCAGGTCTGATATCCCTGAACGCCTTTGCAATATCCAGATAGCTTACCGTTACGGGAAGCGCCACTTCTTTACTGCTTTTAGCATCTATCAAGCTCGCCAGCTTCGCCTTGCCTGAGAGCAGAGGATTATCGTTTGTTGACAAAGCATAATCCAGATTCGTTAAGGGCAGCGCCACAGGGTAAGGATTCTCAATCTCGACGTCAAATAACAGGGTGGCTTGTGTAAGAGTGATTTCGTCGAATCTAATCCCTGCCAGACTTGCCTTTGGTTTCTGCACCGCAAGAATCGATTCCATAGTCTGACAGCCGGCAATCCAGACAAGGTTCACAGCCACAATCATAATAAAAATCCGTACGATTTTCTTATTTTTGTCCACCTTTTACAATTTGATATCAACTACTTCACCCGAACTGTCAGACGCATTGTTTTATTTGCGCAGTTTAAAAAATCTCTTGCTATTAACAAGGAAACGATGCCTTTGCTACTTTGTGGAAATAAGCCGCCTACTTTAATTCCAGCTCTGAGATGTCGCCGCCTTTTGCTTTCAGCTTGTCATAGTAAACATTAAATCGTTCTTTCAGGGCGCCGAGGGCCTTATTCAAGTCATCAATATCGGCCTTAATTTTTTTGGCTTCGTCGCTTAAGATATCTGTCGGTTTGATTTTAGCCATTAATTTTTCGACCTCTTTGGTTTTGTCGAGGATGGCATCTTTGTATTTAAGCGCCATCTGACGCAGCTGCGATACGTCCATTTTTTCGGCTTCGGCCTTTACATCACTGATAGCTTTGCTGGTATCGACACCCTTTTTACCACAAGCAGAGAGGGCAAAAACACAAAGAACAACAAGAAGATAAAAACTGATTTTTTTAATGCTATCCATTTTTTAATCCTTTCAATAAATTGTTTTCCTCCAATTATCACCCAAAGCCTATGTCTCTGTCAACTAAAACTTTACCGGCCAATCTTCTTGAGTCGGAAGTGTGTACCCAATAGCTCCGAGAGTCTGATTTACTACCTGCCTGCAAAAAAAGTTTTTTATACGGCTATAGATATTTGATTGCCTTTTTACGGCCTTCTGACAATACCATTATAAAAAATATCAGAATTATCACAAACCTTTTTGCTTATCAAATAACAACAGCTCTCGTCCCTGATGAACTTATTACAGTTGTCGTCTCGCAAGCCAGAGTCCGGGCAGCATTGGCAGCCATAACGTAAAGCCGCGTAATAACAAAGTAGAAGTAAGAGCCGCCTCAATTGGGACGCCGAGTGTGCTAAGCATGCCTGTAGAACTTGCTTCGAAGATGCCAAGGCCAAGTGGGACCGGGCTAAGCGTGGCAATTATTGAAGAAACTACAAAGCTGGGAAACGCCACAAGAAATGAAACATCCTGTCCCATAGCAAGCAACATTATCCATAGCGTTGCTGCGTCAAGCAGAAAGATTGCAACATACAGCAATATTGATGTAGCTACCAGGGGGCGATTGCGCAGCAGGTGCTTAGGCGCCTGGGTAAATCCCTGCAGTAAATCTCTTACGTTTGGCAGTCGTGTCAATAGTTTTGGGGTCACTCTTTTGCCCCAATGCTGCAGCAATAAAGCGCCGGCAGGGATTGCCACCGCCACCAGGCAGAACAATCCTACCAGCAGCAGAATCCAGATGTGAATGTCATGGTAGAACCACAGCAGAGCCAAACTTGCTAACCCAACAATCAGATAGGCTACATAGTATGCTACAAGACTTACTAACATCATAGCCAT
>CAYNDE010000320.1:0-2276 GCA_964395535.1 uncultured Pirellulales bacterium | reverse complement strand
AGCTTGGTGTGAAACGGGTATTGTTGTTCTTGGCGACAACCTTTCCGTCAAGGTATAGCGTGTGTGTGTTATTAGTTGTGCTTATCGTTACTGCTACGTGATGCCGGGCGGCTGGCAGGGTCTTCAATGCCGCCGTTACGTCTTCATCCATATAGCTGCCGCCGGCTGCTATAGCAAAACGCATATCCTGATTTTCACGCTCTGAACGGGGCGTAAGCATCATATAGGTTGAATCGTCGTTGCCGAAATCAAAGATTCGCTGCCACTGACTATAACCAGTGGTAGCGTCAACGTTAACCCATACCGCAAACGTCGAATCGCCCAAAGAACTAATAAGCTTGCCGATGGGCAGACTCACATAGTCATCTTTACCGTCGAGATGTACTGCACTGTCTACAAATTCCGGGCCGTTCACTGCCGTGCCGTGGTTATCGTTGCCGGACGAATCGCTCACATCTCCGTCGAGCTTCCACCAGCCGACAAGCTTGCCGCCCGTATTAAACTGCCACGTATCGCCGGTGATTACCGTCCCGTCAGCCAATGTCTCGTCGACACGCCAGTAATAATTCTCACCTTCCTTGACGTCAGTCAGTGTGCTTTTGTTGTCTTTCGTCTCTGTTAATACTTTCAGCTCATCCGCCTTTGTACCGACATATATTTTGTATGAGGCCGCACCAGCACCGCTTGTCCATTCAAGCTTTACGCTCGGCGAAAACTGCAGTACTGCTTTGTCTCCCGGCTTAGGCATGGTAGCTACAATCTTTTTAGTCGGGTTGACCTTCGAAAGCTGCATAGCATCAGCAAAAACATCCTTCAAAGCTGGAATATTATTGACACTTACGTGAATACCGAGACTGTTGTTTTTCTCGTCGGTTTGAAACCTGACATAGCTCTTATCAAAAGCATCTGCCAGCTTATGTATTGTCATATGAGCCGGATTTCGCGGATTATTGTGTTTCGCTGTCATAAAAGCGTCGGCTATTTTTATCAGCCCGCCGATATTCAGAACCGCAAGTTTGCTTGTGCTCGGACTTAATTTTCCGAGCGGCTCAGCCAAAACGCCGCTTGCCAAAGCCGACTTCGATTCACGATTTGCAGCAATCGCTGACTTAATGACTTCGCCCGATACGCTCAGAAATGTTGTATTCTCGTATTGGTCAAGATAACAGTAAACAGGCTGACCGCTTTGGCCTACCGGCAGTATGTATCTGCCCTCGGGCTGACCCTGCCCTGGTGCTGCGCCTTGCCCAATCTTACTTACTGTACCAAGAATTGTTTCCCAGGTCTGGCGGGTCTGCGCAGGATTCTTGCTGGTTAATGCAATGCCTACACAGTTAGCCGGAATGTCCATCGGGCCACTTATGTTTGCGCTCAAATTCGGCACGACAAAGATTGTAACCTGTTCGAGATTGTTAAACAGTCCTCTGCCTATATCCAGTCCTGAAAATCTTTCCAAAGGCTTGCGAATTCTGTCAATATTTTCGCTCGATGCCTCGTTCATTGCAAAACTGAAAAGTGCCACGGCTTCGGAAGGAACCGCCGAGAAGTTTTTCCTGCTCAGATTCGGCGTTCGGAAAAAATCGTATGCCAGACATTTGTGGCCCGGCTTGAAGTTTATATTGGTGTCAAAGTTTAAGGCATCGGCCTCGATGGAAACGCAAGTCACAAGCTCATCTATATTCTGCGGGTCTAAAAACGTTTCCGCAAGCTGCATTTGCGGCGGCAGTTCATCGCCCTGTGCTTTTTTAACATTTTCATAAACCTCGTCAACATTGGACCAGATTGTTACAGCGTTTTGCCTGCGGACATTTTTGCCTATGGAAGCAAAGGATTTATTATTGTCTGAAAGGCTTGCTTTTCTGCTCAGGCCTTTGTATTGATTAATGCACTGTTTGAGCTGTTCTATCGGCTGAGCCACAATGATTACCGTGTCGTCATAAGCAACGCCTGCCTGGTCCATAATATTTAATACCTGCATCCCTTCAATAGGCTCTACCGGCTGGCTGGCCATACCCAATCCAGCCATAATCAGGCCGCGAAGCGCATCGCTTTTACCCGGATATAGAACCAATACACCCGACGGATTATTCTGCTTTATTTCGGTAATACCAACCGCCATTCCGCGTATCTTTTTGAATTCAGCCATCATGCTCGGATTAAAAAGAGAGTTTAAGATACGAGCTGGGGCGGGCTGACCGCCTGTTTGCCGACCAGATTGTGGGCCGCCCTGTCCTAATACAGCAAGAGGATTTTCAAGGGGTGTGCCCTTGAGCATA
>CAYNDE010000319.1:0-2282 GCA_964395535.1 uncultured Pirellulales bacterium | reverse complement strand
CAGGCGTGGTTTGCTATTAAGGAGACAAGCGGCGTAGGTGATTTTATAGGCACAGAAGGGATACCGACGCCGATGCGTGATACGGAATCGGCTAAGATGCTTTTAGAATCGGAGAAGCCGGAAAGCGCTCCGAGTATCAAGGTGGAGTTTTCCAAAGGCGACAGGATAAAGATACGCGAAGGAGCGTTCGAGAACTTCGAGGGAGTGGTTGATTCGATTGACCAGGAACGAGGGGTTGTGAAGGTAATCGTGACAATATTCGGCAGAAGCACGCCCCTTGATATAGAGTACTGGCAGATCGAGAAGATATAAGTATGACATAGGACACAGAAAACAGGATATAGAAGTTTTTTGGGGCAGATTATTAAATGGCAAAAGAGGTTCAGGTACAGATAAAGCTTCAGGCTCAGGGCGGCCAGGCGACGCCTGCGCCGCCGATAGGCCCTGCGCTGGGTCAGCACGGAGTCAATATAGGTCAGTTTGTCTCCCAGTTTAACGAGCGTACGAAAGAGCTTAACGGGACGATTGTCCCTGTTGTGATAACGGTTTATAAGGACAAGAGCTTTACCTTTGAAGTCAAGAGTCCGCCGGCGGCTGTCCTTTTGAAGCAGGCGGCGGAGATTGCAAAGGGCAGCGGAGTACCCAATAAGGAAAAGGCGGGCAAGGTGACACGGCAGCAATTGCGACAGATTACAGAGAAGAAATTCAAGGATTTGAACGCTTACGACATTGAAAGTGCCGAGAAGATTATCGAGGGTACCGCCCGCAGCATGGGGATAGAAATCGAACAGGAGCAGTCAGGGTGATATTTGTGCGTACCACGGCATAACAGTGGGAGCGAAGTTGTCTGTTGAGGTTAATTTTGCGAAGCAGGGAGTTTTTTGATGGTACACAGAAGTAAAAGATATAAAAAAGAGGCTGAGCAGGCAGGGACGGCGGTACTGGAGCTGGCCGAGGCCATAGAGAAGATTAAATCGTTTAATTCTTTGAAGTTCGACCAGACTATAGAGTGTGTTGTTAGTCTCGGTATAGACACCAAGCAGGCCGACCAGATGGTCCGCGGCTCACTGTCGCTGCCTCATGGGATAGGCAAACAGAAAAAGGTGGTGGCGTTTTGCGAGGATTCGCAGATAGAGGCGGCGAAAGCGAGCGGTGCGGCCGAGGCAGGCTGCGATGAGCTGATAGAGAAAATAAACGGCGGCTGGATGGATTTTGATATAGCAATTGCTTCACCGAAGGTTATGAGCAAGGTAGGCAAGCTCGGCCGAACTCTCGGCCCGCAGGGTAAGATGCCTTCACCGAAAAACGGGACAGTCACTGAAGATGTAGCAAAGGCCGTTTCGGAATTTGCTGCGGGTAAGATTGAGTTTAAGAGCGACGCCGGCGGCAATGTTCATGCCGTTGTGGGAAAGCAGAGCTTCGATAAGCAGAAACTTCTGGAAAATGCCGAGGCGTTTATCTCACATATAAAAAAGATTAAACCTGCATCGGCGAAGGGGACATATATCAAAAAGGTCAGTATCAGCGCAACGATGAGCCCTTCGGTGATGGTGAATGTGTAAGGTTAAGTTTGGGTTGTGTGAAAATGCGTTATCAGTTGTTTTTGAGAGATTTAGTTGGCAGGTGATAAAGATGAGTAAGTATGTCAAAGAGCTTGTTCGCGATGAGCTTGAAAAAAGGATGTCTGATGAGCACATCAGGGACTTTATTGTTTTAAGCACGAAAGGCGTGGACGGCTGTGATAACAATGTGATACGTGGAGATTTGAAATCCAAAGGTATTAAGCTTCTTGTGGTGAAGAATTCCCTGTTCAAGAAGGCACTTAGCAATTGTAAGATGGCCTCTGCGGCGGATTTAATAGAAGGGCCTTGTACGGTAGCTTACGGGGCAGACAGTATAGTTGATATTGCAAAGGAGCTTGTGGATTGGCAGAAGAAGGTATCCGCGATAGAGATTAAGGGAGCCTTTCTTGAGGATTCGGTTTTGGATTCGAAGGCGGCAGAGGCTCTTTCGAAGATGCCGACCCGCCTTGAGCTTCAGGGCGAGATTGTTGGATTGACACAAGCGCCGGCGAGAAGGCTTGCATCGGCAGTGCTGGCAGCGGGCTCGATAATAGCCGGCTGTCTGAGTGCGCTGATTGAGCAAAAGGAAAAGGCTGCTGCGTGAGTGAGGTGTTATGGTAAGGCAAGATTAAGAAGTCTGAATGGCTGCCCCCGTTACGGGGTTAAACGAGACGGCGTAGTCTCGGCTACCATCAGGTGTTTATTGATAAGAGGAGTTTT
>CAYNDE010000318.1:0-2283 GCA_964395535.1 uncultured Pirellulales bacterium | reverse complement strand
CAAATCCAGCGGTTTGGGAAAAGTTAACCTGTTATCCTCATAGTGTACTATGCCTACGATTTTTTCCTTGACACTTAAGACACCAAGCTCAGTTTTTTTATCTCCATCGATGTTCGCCGCCGACAGGTTAGTGATATCAGAAAAAGCAGGGAACCTGACAGGCTCATCCAAGCCGTAATTTTTCTTTTGTTTATAAAAAATCAGCTCTGCCGCACCCGGGTCACTTATTACGACATCAACCAGACCATCACCATCAAAATCTGCAGTTACTAAATCCCGCTTTGTGTCCGACTCGCCCGCTTGAAGCGGATAGAAAAGAAGCTGCCAGTTATCGTCCTGCTCGTTAACGGCTGCGAAGTGATAACAGACTAATCGTCCGCTTTTAGCATCAATTGTTAATATCTCGTCGCCAATTTCACCGTCGATATTATGGAGTCTGAGCACCCAGGGTTTTTCGATAAAGAACAGTCTGAGCGGGCCGAGCTGGCCGCTTGGGGAGCCGAAACGCACCTGAAGAGGCTTTTCACTGTCGTCCGTTATCAGGAGCAGGTCATTAATAGTGTCACCATTTAAGTCGCCGACCTCGATTCCGATTACGCGGTCTGTGCTGGGATATTTAACTTCCTCTGCCAAAGAGCCGTCTTCTGTTTGCTCGATGAAATAAACACCGTCATTGGCAGCGAGGACCAAATCCTTTCTGCCGTCATTGTTCAGGTCTGCGCAAATCAGTGCGTTTGTGCTCATAATGGCGTCGTTGATTTCGATTTTTTTTCTTGTCCTCCAGCTTAAGCTTTTCGTCTGGTCATCCGCAGCTTCTATTTTCTTTTGCAGTATCACGTAAAGACCTTTCGGGTCGCCGTAATATGCCAAATCCATCATACCATCACCATTTAAGTCGCCGCAGTCAAGAGAGTAAATCCTTTGCGATACCGAAACAGACTCGTTCTTAAAACGTGTAGGTAGGCTGTCGAAAATAGCGTTCACATCCTCGTCTTCAGGCTCAACTGTTACGTATGTTTCGTCCACGCTTATCGTCTCTTTCTGGATAAGCAGCTCTATCCTGGATTTGCTGTTGTTGGCAATGGCGATATCGTTTCTGCCGTCACCGTTAAGGTCGCATATACATAGATTTGATATTCCCCAGTCAAGCTTGATAATTTCCATCTCGCCGAAACCGAAGTATTCACTGAGGTCGTCAGTTGTGTCCTGTTCGACGGCAGGGGCGGTAAAATTTAACGATAAAACAAAAACGGCAATTATTCTTATCAGCCTCACTGTAAGAACCTCCAAAATAACAGTTTCTTCAATTTGCATTAGTATAAATACTTTCATCCCTGAAATCAATAATTTTTAAGCACGCGATTGGCCGTTTCGAAGTCGGTAATGAAAGGAAGCTGAGCTGTCCTTCTGAATATAGGCTCGGTATGTCGACAAAAAATGGTAAACGTCCCCTATTTCGAAATAGTTGTATAAGCATTTTACTTCAGAGGTTCTGCTTTAGAAAATCCAAGGTTCGAAGCTGTGTTATCCATATTGTGTGGATCGTCATACATTCTATAGTCTCCAAAGAAAGTAATCAAATGATATGCCCAAACTATTTCTCCTTTAATATCTCTGGTTACTATATTAGAGCTTGCTTCGGCAATATCCCAAAAATATTTCCGATTTTCAAGGTAGACATCACATTCGCCATAACAATACATAGTGCCGTTGGGATCGAAAGTTAAATAAGTATCTCCTTTACCCCATGTTCCTACAATATCTTCTTTTATAAAGGTAGGATTCCATTCCATATGGCTCGAAAAAAAAGCCCAACGAACATGCCCAAGAATAAACAGCAAAACAATTAACGCTAAAAGAAATTTTATATTAAATATTGGCAAGATTGCAAATTTCCATTTATTCAACCTCGTATGTCGCAAGACGAAGGCAAACACGAGACCTGTAATTGCATAAATGAAAAGAATCCTAATCACAATAAGAGAAATATAGAAAAGAGATACCATTGATAGATTCTCCTAATATGAAATAAGGGACGTTTACCTATTTAGTAATCATTTTTTTGCTTTTTACGCTTTGCTTTTTTTACTGTCTTTTTGTTTTTAGGTCGTCCTACGGGCAAGGCCCTGAGCCTGCGTCCAAACATAACCTCAATCTTACTTATAAACTTGTCTGTCCCCAACGGCCGGCCTGTTCTATTGAAAACTCTCAAACTATTCAGGTCAAACTTTTCCATCTTTTCCTTTAACACCTTCTTCCAATCCAATCCCCAAGATTGCTCCT
>CAYNDE010000317.1:0-2284 GCA_964395535.1 uncultured Pirellulales bacterium | reverse complement strand
TCCTTTATATGTAGGTCCATCGGAAAGCTTTTATCAGCCGGCTGCAACCAGGCCCATTACACAGATGATGACCTGAAGCTGAATTAGCTCGACTATTTTGAAACTCGTGGATTCAATCTTCTGGTTTCTTGCAACTGGTATAACGTCAACTTTGATGATTCCAAACTCAGGGGCAATCCAAACTCTCTACCAGATGGACCGGGAATGACTTTCTATGTTGGTTTGAAGATAAATTTCTAAAAATCACATCACGTCCTATTCGCATCCAAATATTAGTTCAATAATGAAGCTTGATCTTTTGCAGCAATTATAGAAGTAGCATTAATCCTTATCTCAGTTTTTAGTCCGATATATTGGGTGTTTTTTGCATTTTCGAGTGTATAAAAAAAGTATCAAATCTTAGATTAAGCCGCATATCGAAATTGACGATTTTTTCATATAACTAAATACTGCGGTGGACTTTTTCCTTTTGAAAGGAACCGTTCTTTATGAGGTCTAAAAAAGCAAGATACTCAATTATGAAATTTGGTCTTTTCTGTAGCCTTTTGTGTCTTCTTGCTTTTACTACTCAGCCTTTAGCAGCTCAGCAGGAACCGAATGACCAAACAGACCTTTTCGAGATGTCACTTGAGGAACTTATGGAAATAGAGGTTACTTCTGCCTCGAAAAAGGCCGAGTCGATATATGAAGCACCTGGTATTATGGTTGTAGTGCCGCGTGAGGAATTCGAGGTCTATGGGGATAGAGACCTCCACCAGCTTTTGCAGCGCCAGCCCAGTATTTATACGCGAGATGTCTACCCTTACACTGACAATGTAGCGGGCTTTCGGGGCGATATGGCAATGGTTACGGATTCGCATACCCTGATTCTCTTTAACGGCCGGCCAATCCGCGAAAGCGCCCAGGGGCTAAATGTTACTATGTACAAGACGCTTCCACTGTCGGTTCTGGAACGTGTAGAGCTGATTCGCGGACCTGGGTCGGTTCTCTACGGCTCCAATGCCTTCACAGGTGTAGTCAATCTAAAGCCCCGCATCCCGGATACGAACGAAATCTCTTTCTCTTCAATGATGGGCAGTTACGGATACTATGCATCGGATGTCACTGCTGGCGGAAAATCAGGCAAATTTAACTATATTACTGGCTTTCGCGTAGTTGGTCAGCAGGGATACCCCTACGATATGACCGATGGAGCGGGTGTCTATGGCGAGGAAGACAGAAAATACAAAAGCTACTCGACAGTGATGCATCTGGATTATGAAAACTTCTCTTTTGATTTCTTCTGGGCCGATTATGATGCGTTCGCAATAGGGGTTGTACCTTTTTGGTCCAATCCACATCAAACATTCAGCGATAGAAAGCTTTTCTTAAACGCTGGATATCGAATTCCCCTTCACGAACGGGCAACCCTGGAACTGAACGCCACCTACAATTTTCAGGAAAACAGCCTGACCAGCTTTAAGCCGGAGCTTATCGGCATTGATACTTCGGATATACTTGCTGAGGTGACCCTTTTCGCCAATCCTTTGGATAACCTTAATATCGTTACGGGTTTTCTTCAGGAGCAGCGCGCGAGCTGCGACATGGATGACGATGACGAAAGATTTCATTCCATTGAATCATACCGTCATGAGCCCAGGAGCTTTTATTTTCAGGGTGATTATAAGTATGGAAAAATTGTAAAGTTTATCGGCGGCACGCAATGGAACAAATCAAGTTATGGCATCGAAGACTGGATATCCCGATGTGGTGTAATTATAACACCGTCTGAGAAATGGGGAGTCAAACTCCTGCGAGGTGAGGCCTTTAGGGCTCCGACGACCATAGAAACCAACCTGCTTGACCCCGGGATTCTCAGGGGTAATTCTGACCTTGTGCCCGAGGAGATAACGACCTACGACGCGCAGATCTTCTATCATGACAAAAAAACCTATGCTGCTTTCACTTATTTCCGAAGCAAAATCGATAACCTCGTTATTTACGATACCGGTGCCGTTCCCGACATGTCTTATATGAACGGAGGCTCGCATAGGTACAACGGTATTGAATTTGAAGCCAAACACTTCATCACACCAAACTGGCATATTCTTGGTTCTTTCACGCACCAGGAAAACAAGGCCGATTTAGGCATCAATCCCAGCGTCGTACCGAAAAATATGGCCAAGCTGGGCACTGCCTACATATGGGACTGGGGCACGGTATCTTTGTTCTACTGTCACTTTGGTAAACCGCCGAAAACTTACTTCCCTTCATTACCTGACCCGTTCGGCTCGACGCTTGTGGT
>CAYNDE010000316.1:0-2284 GCA_964395535.1 uncultured Pirellulales bacterium | reverse complement strand
TACAAAATTGTTCCCCAAGTTCCCAAAAATGCGGCGAACGCTAAAAATGGATGGCCTTGTAAAATTAGCGTTTTGTATATTAACCATTTGGAAACAAAGCCGTTGGTCAGCGGCACACCAATTAAACCGGAGATGCCTACCAATCCTCCTACAAAGGTAACCGGCATCTTTTTAATCAGCCCACCAAGGGAATTTAAGTCCCTTACCCCTCCGGTCTGATGCTCTATTGCTCCAGCAACAAAGAAAAGCAAAGCTATATAGATGCAATGATTTAGTATATGGAACGTCCCGCCGGCCATACCCAAAGTCGTAGCAAATGCGACCCCTAAAATCATATACCCCCCCTGGCCTACCGTACTCCACGCAAGGATTCTTTTAGAATCGTCCTTGAGCAGAGCAGTAAGTGCGGCAAAAACTATAGTAATAGCACCTATCCAGCAAAACACATTATTAAAGCTTATAATTCCAGCAGACAATTTATTCAAAGTATTAAGTCCCAATATCACATACATAAAAAGATAGAGTCCATACATTCCTTTTCTTACCAGTACTGCTGAAAGTACCGATGAAAACGGAGATACAGCTTCTGCATGGGCATCAGGCAGCCAGGTGTGAAATGGCCAAAATGCGTTGATAATGACAAAAGCGATAGAAAACAGAATCAAGATAAAAAGTGTATAATCAATAGGAGCTGTTTGCATCTGAGAACTCAAGGCTGTTATCTCCAAGGTGCCAAACCTGTTATACAAACTGATAATTGCAACCAGCATAGTAAGCGAGCCAATGATTGACATAATTATGTATTTCAAGCCGGCCCCTATGGCCCTGCCGCCTTTATAGCTTATTAAAAGATAAGTGCTCCAACTCATCATCTCCCAGAAAATAAAAAACGATATTAAATCGCCACTGAGCACAGTTCCTAACATACTCGCGTTGATAAACAACATGGTAAAATAGTAATAATCCAACCTTTTTTCATCTTTTATATATTGGAGAGAATACACGATGGATAATAGGCCGATGCCGACAATAGTAATGGCAAAGAACCAGGACAATACGTTTAGTCGCAAGATAATAGGAATGCCGAAAAAGCCTGGATAAAAAGTTACATTCGGAGATTTACCATAAAGCAAAGCGGTAATAGCTACTAAAAGCAAAGACACAACGACAGCAAGGCAATTGCGCAACTTCGGTGAGATCTTACCGGAAAAATAAATAAGCACTGCACCACCAAAGGCAATTATAAGCAGCAGTTCCAAACTCATCCTAAAACGTTCCCCTAAAACCAGTTTAGCTAATTTAAGTTATGCTTTATGACTTCTAACGCGGCTGTGGTTCCGTCACCAACAGCAATAGTAATTTGTCTATGTCGTTTATCTCTAACATCTCCGGCTGCATATACGCCTCTGATATTAGTTTCCATCTGTGGACCCGTAATGATATAACCATATTTCGTTAATTGTATTGGCACGTTTTTTAAGAAAGCACTATTAGGAACAAGCCCAACGAATATAAAGATACCGTCGCGCTCTAACCTAATACGTTTATGTGTTTTGAGATTCTCTGCTTCTACAACCATTTTGTTTTCTTTTTTGTAGAAGGCGCGTGGTTCATGAGACCACAGAATATCGACCTTTGGATTCGTGGTAACCTTATCCGCTGTGATTTTTTCAGCCTGCAGCTTGTCAAATTGATGAATGACGGTAATGGATTTTACAAACTGTAAAAGCAGCAGGGATTCTTCCATGGCGCTGTTTCCACCTCCTATCACGAAGATATCCTTGTCTTTATAGAATTCGCCGTCACAAGTGGCACAATAAGATACGCCACTGCCCTTATAATCTTTTTCACCTGGAATGTTCAGCAGTCGGGGAGATGAACCGGTAGCAATGATTACAAATTCCGCAGTGTACTTGTCTTCATTGTCCAGCTCTGCCCATTTTTCCTGGTCGCTAAGGTGAAGGGCAGTGACATCCGCTGCCAGCTTGAACTTGGTGCCATATTTTTCCGCTTGTTCTCGCATATTGCCTGCCAGCTCGTGCCCGGCAATGGGTTCGACGAAGCCGGGATAATTGGCTACATGGTAAGTGGTCTTCACCTGACCGCCGGCAGACGATTCATCTACCACCAGGGTCGAAAGAGCTGCTCTTGATGTATAAATAGCTGCTGCCAGTCCTGCGGGCCCGGCCCCGATGATAATCACATCATATTTTTGCATATTTTTGCTCATTGCAATCATCACTTTAAATCAAATGAAAATTACGCAAAAACCTCATCGATGACG
>CAYNDE010000315.1:0-2333 GCA_964395535.1 uncultured Pirellulales bacterium | reverse complement strand
TATCATTTGATACTTTTAGCAGAAAACAACACCGGCTATCAAAACCTGCTGAAACTTACAAGCGCCGGCTACCTTGAAGGCTTTTATTACCGCCCGCGAATCGACAAGCAACTTTTAGCCGAGCTCAACGAAGGCCTGATCGCAACGTCAGCTTGTGTTAAAGGAGAGATTCCAGCACTTCTTGCAGCGGGTGACGAAAAGTCAGCTTTGGAAGCGGCGGACAGCTTTGTCAAGATATTCGGTGAAGACAGATTTCTCATCGAGATTCAAAAACACACAGGCGAAAAACCCGATGTTCGTGAAGCACTGATAGAGCTGGCAAAGAAAAAAGGGCTCAGACTTGTTGCAACAAACGATGTACATTTTCTGGATGCCGATGACTTCGAGGCGCATAACTGTCTGTGCTGTATAAGCACGGGAAAAATGGCAGACGACCCGGGCAGGATGATTTACCCGCCTGATATCTATCTGAAAAGCCCTTCCGAGATGAGAAAGGATTTCGATTTTTGTCCCGAGGCCTGTGACAATACACTGCCAATTGCGGACAGATGCAATGTCGAGCTTGACCTGAAAAAGCGCCACGCACCGGTTTTCACACCGCCGGGCGAGTCAACAGCCGAGCAGTTCCTGACAAAACTATGCTACGAAAAGGCAGAGCAGCTTTACGGCGGAATTACCGACGAGATAAAAAAACGCCTTGACAGAGAGCTGGACGTAATAGAATCCAAAGGTTTTGCGAGCTATTTTCTTATTGTGTGGGACTTCTGCGACTTCGCACATAAAAACAATATCCCCGTCGGCGCACGCGGCAGCGGAGTAGGAACCCTCGTCGGCTATTGCTTGGGACTATGTGATGTTGACCCGATAAAGTACGATTTGCTTTTCGAGCGCTTTATGGACCCGCAGCGCAACGAAATGCCGGACATCGATATCGATATATGTCAGGAACAGCGCCCGAAGGTCATCGATTACGTCCGCCGCAAGTACGGCCACGTCGCACAGATTATAACGTTCGGGACAATGAAGGCACGGGCGGTCATCAGGGACATCTGCAGGGTTAAAGGTGTTCCGCTTGCAGAGGCCGACCGGCTGGCAAAACTCGTCCCCGACTCTCTGGGTGTTACTCTTGAACATGCTCTCAAGACCGAACCGCAGCTAAAAAATGCTTACGAAAAGGATGAACTAACAAGAAGCGTAATCGATATCTGCAAAAAGCTGGAAGGCCTTGCACGTCATGCGTCGGTGCACGCAGCAGGAGTGGTAATAGCAGACGAGCCATTGACAAATTTTATTCCTCTTTATAAGGCGCCGGGCAGTGATGATATCATTACCCAGTTCGAGGGCCCCATAGTCGAAAAGGTCGGCCTTTTGAAAATGGATTTTCTGGGGCTAAAAACCCTCAGTGTTCTCGAACGGGCAAGAAAGCTGGTAAAAGAAATACACGGTATCGATATTGACCTCGAGAAAATAGATATCAATGACGAAAAGGTTTTTAAGCTTTTCGCGAGCGGAAAAACCAAAGGCGTATTTCAATTCGAGTCCGGCGGGATGCAGGACCTGCTGATGAAAATCAGGCCCGACAGGATTGAGGATTTGATTGCCGCCAACGCACTGTATCGGCCGGGACCGATGATTCTGATACAGGACTATATCGACCGCAAACACGGCGGAAAATGGTCATTGCCACACCCCATTCTGAACGAAGTGCTCAGCGAAACCTACGGGATAATGGTCTATCAGGAACAGGTTATGCGTATAGCGAACCGGCTCGGTGACATTCCGCTGCGTGAGGCATATACGATGATAAAGGCCATCAGTAAGAAAAAGGGCCGTACGATAGCAAAAGCCAAAGAAAATTTCATAGCAGGCTGCGTCCAAAAAGGCCTGAAAAAACAACAGGCGGAGCAGATATTCGAACTTATCGAGCGCTTCGCCGGCTACGGCTTTAATAAAAGCCACTCGACCCGCTACGCATTCATTGCTTACCAGACAGCGTATATGAAAACGCACTGGCCTGTAGAATTTATGGCGGCACTTTTGACTTATGAGATGGTTAATACCGACAAGGTTGTCGAATACATAGCCGAGAGTGAGCAGATGGGCATCGAGGTTATGGCACCAGACATCAACGAAAGCGGTGTCGATTTTACGCCTCTTTACAAAGGCGGAGGAGAGAAAAAGGGTGTGATAAGATTCGGCCTTGCAGCGGTCAAAGGTGTCGGCGAAAAAGCTGTCGAGCAGATTATTGCTGCCCGCGAAAGAACAGGCAGGTTCGAGAGCCTGTTTCATTTCTGCGAGAATGCCGATTTAAGGGCCGCCAACAAGCAGGTAAT